>DAIDLJ010000006.1 GCA_027449585.1 Microcaldota archaeon
TTTCTGTGCACAAATTACATGCTGAACTGCTTTGACTATTCTGTTGAAAAATAACATAAAAAATAGCTAATAACAGTATAAACACTGTAATTATGGGAACGACTGCAGAAAGTTTGATCTTTGCTTGATTATTTCTTTTTGAGTTTTTCTTATGCTTCAAATAATCACTGGGTTTTGCTATTTAAGATAGAATATTGTTTTTCCGCTATGTTCGAGGCATATGATGAATTTATGAATATTTTAGGATTGCCCCAGGTTATTGTGGTCATTATATATTTTTGGTATTGGAATACCGCGCCGATTAGTGACAAACCATATGTGTTTGTTGAGTATACGGCCGAATTGTTTATTGAATTTATATTTGCTATAGACCTATAATTTGACTGGGCTGATGAAACATTTGGATAACTAGATATATTGATGAATACCATCATTGGAGATGTTATGTTTGCGTAGGTTTGCGGAACTTTGAGGGTGTAGTTTGATGGAAGCGCGCTAGATAATATTAGATCTTTTGTGAATGGAAGCCCATATTGATCAATTGTTGTCGTATTTGAGGTATAATTATAATAATCAGACATATCCGGTCCAAGAGGTATACCTGAAAGTAGTTGGTAGGGATTTTGCGGTGTTGTAGTTTGAACTGTAATATTTGCAACTGTTTGGCTTGTAGTAGTATTTTTGGGTTTGACATTATTATTAAATGACGTTGCCGCAACTATGATAAGCGCAATTATTATTACAGCTAGAAGAGAGTATATTATCTTATTTTTATTTAGTAATTTTGATGTTTCTGGCTGTTTTGGTGGGGTTGGTGGCAGAGTTGATTCTGGTTGCGGATTAGTCTGCGTTGGTGTTGGTGCTTGCTGAGGCTCGCTCTGCATCTGTGCAGTATTATTTATAGTAGTTTCATTTTCATCCATTGAAGCTTCCTGTTTTTAGGTTATAAGATAATTATTAACCACAATATTGTCATCGGGGGTTGTTATTACATCATATAGATGGAAGAGCCCTTTCTTTATTACCAGGTTGTTTACTCTTACATTGCTGTTAGTTAATGGATTGAATAGGTAGTCGCCAACCTTAAGATATTGGGCAAGTTCCAGTCTATTATTTACGTATAGGCCCTCTCCGCTGTCCACCACCAAAGTGCCGTTATTTATTATGTACTCGTTTGTGGTTGTAAGGTTGAATACGCTTGATACAACTACCGGTTGAAGCTCATGAGTTGAAAGGCTGTATCCCAATACCGTATCCCCCATCTTCAGATTACCTACATATATGGTGCTCCCATTAGCAAGATATGCTACGCTTGTACCTAATACAGAGGAGCTACCGGTCTTCATATCTATCAAGAATCCATCAGCAATATAATTGTTGAAAGGAGTTGTGACAAAGTCATAGACATGATGCATGTTGCTGTAATATGTTACGTTTATGCTGGTTATTTTTATGTATTGGCCAGTAATCGGGTCGAACAAAGTATCTCCAATTTTAGCCACATAGGCACGCTGCCAGTGCTCATTTATGAACATTATCTCATCTGCATCGACGTTTAGCAGTTTATTGAAGGTATATTTGTTCGTGACATTCTTTACATAGATTGCAGTTATAACTGCAGGAATCATTGTGTGCGTGTTTAGGTCATACGACATGATTGAATCTCCAAGAGTTATCTGGGATGCATTTAGAAGAGATCCATTTGATAGCAATATTTTAGCGTCTCCATAAACAGATCCGCTTGACGCGCCGTTGGTTACTCTAGACGCGCCGTTGGTTGCGCCATTGGTTGCGCGGTTGGTTGCGCCGTTGGTTGCGCGGTTGGTTGCGCCGTTGGTTGCAGCGTTGGTTGCAGCGTTGGTTGCAGCGTTGGTTGCAGCGTTGGTTGCAGCGTTGGTTGCAGCGTTGGTTGCAGCGTTGGTTGCAGCGTTGGTTGACACTGTAGAAGTAGACGTAGAGGTAGATGTAGAAGTAGAAGATGTTGATGTGGAAGATGTAGAAGTAGAAGATGTGGATGTGGAAGTGGACGTGGAAGTGGATGACGTGGAAGTGGAAGTAGAGGAAGTGGAAGTGGACGTAGAAGTGGATGTGGAAGTTGATACAGTTGTAGTGGAATATTGTGGTGAAGTGTACGCGTAGGTAGTAGTGAAACTAGCTATCCTTTCGACCTGCGTTCCGTAATTAGGTATTGTATAGTTGAGCCATAGGTACCCAGAGAATTGAGAACCTAAAGCCCCTTTGGCCAGGCTGCCGCCGACCTGGTAGCAGTTAACATAGAAAATGTAGGATGAACCGCTGTTTATGTAATTCCCTGGCGCGTAGTCTCCGCTGACGCCAAGCTGCACTGGATAGAATGCGTTTGAGGGATTTATCGAGTTGACCTGCACGTTTCCATATTTTGGGGTGTCTGTGGTAGCATTCTGCTGGTCCGAGCATGCAACTCCATTTATCTTTATGTCGCTACCTATTGCCTGCGAGATCTTTACAGTAAGTATTCCGTTGGTGCCTATTGAGACAAACGAACAACTAAACCCTGGAGGGGCTATGCACCCGGGCGTAACTGGTGCTTTTGATGCTATAACAGTGACTGCTACCAGGGCAGTTATTATAATTACAATTACCATTCCGTAGGAACTGAGAAAGTCGACTGCCGATTGCAGTTTGTGCTGTCTTCTGTTCTTGCGTCTCAATTACTTCGCCTTCATCTCCACTTTGGCTTCGAAATCGGAGATCTTGTAGTTGAATTCCTCATTTGTCTTTATTAAACCTTTCTCTTTGAGGAACTCTCGGGCGAGAAGGAAGTATACAAGGGCAAGAGACCTTCTTCCCTTGTTGTTGCACGGGACCACAAGGTCAACGAACTTTATCCAGTTATCGGTATCGCATAGGGCGACCACAGGTATGCTGGTGGTGCTGGCTTCCTTTACCGCTTGGCGCTCGTTTCTTGTGTCGCTCAAGAGCACTATGCCAGGCTCTATGAAGTCTTCCCTATTGGGGTTTGTGAATATGCCAGGCACGACCCTTCCAGTTATTAGCCTAGATTTGGTTATCTCGGCAAACTTTGAGGCGGAAGCTATTGCATAGATTCTTGAGGCTGTTACCACTATGTCCTTTGGATCGTACTGGGCGAGAAGCCTTGCCGCCTCCTTTATCTTCTTGTCTATGGTGCTAAGCTCAAGCAGGTAGAGGCCGTCCTCCCTTATCTTGTAGATGAATCGCTTCATCCCCGGCGTCTTTATCTTAGTGCCTATGTGTATTCCTGCCTCTAGGTACGTTGCCTGATCCGTCAACAGTTCGTTTGCCATTTTAAACACCGATTCGGGGTCGCCGAGACTTTCATGGGCGCGAGCCCATTTTGAACTCGGGTCGTATGCTCCCTAAGCACACAGCCTTACCAAGCTAGCAGACGACCCCTCGTCTCCTATATTGAACGCTATTTCTTTTTAATGCTTGCGATTACTTCCTGCTATAGTTTATTATGTCATCTATAAGCTCAACGTGGCTTATGAGCATACGCCTGCAGCAGTACCTCTTTACCTCTAATGAATCGAGGACCTTGTCTGCATTCTCCTTCTTCACGTTGACTCTTTCGTTGAACTCCTGCCATTTGTCGCCTACGACCTGCCCGCATGAGAAACAACGCACTGGTATCATCATATTATCACATTATCTGTACGATGTCTGGAATCTTGCCCTTGCCTTAGGTCCCTTGAACTTCTTTGGCTCGACGCGCCTTATGTCGTCTATGAGCAGATTCCTGTCGTACTCCATATAGAAGCTTCTTAGTGAATCGGGTGATGGAGAGGCCTTGACAAGCACTTTTGCTATTGCCGTCCTTACCGCCTGAGCCTGGCCGCTGAATCCTC
The DNA here is from genome assembly GCA_027449585.1 of Microcaldota archaeon. Lineage (GTDB taxonomy): Archaea > Micrarchaeota > Micrarchaeia > Micrarchaeales > CABMGC01 > JAJZNA01. Next base: position 3,867 of record DAIDLJ010000006.1, read on the forward strand.
CGCCGTGCGAATTTACGGATATGTCCGACGCGTTTGCTATGGCCTGGGCGGCCTTTGTCGCCCTGACTGCGTCAAGCATTAGTTCCCTGATCTCCTTTGGCTGAACGAAATTGATGTCTATGCCATTTATGGTTATCCTTCCGGTGCCAGAAACCAAAGATGCCCTTGCGACGGCCCTCTTCCTCTTTCCCTTTGATAGAACTATCTTCCTTGATGCCTTCTTCGCTTTTGACGGCTTTGCTCCGGCCGGCGCGCCCCTTCTCGATGTTGGTTTTGCCTGAGCTGCCTTTGGCTGGTAGAGCGTTTCTAGCTCCTTGTCAAGATTTTCTAGTCCAGTTGCTTCTTTTGCCATTGTAATCATGCCTTGTATCCGAGCTTCTGTGTGAGCTGCTTTATTGTCATTGTCCTCTCGAATATCTGGTTTGGCTTCTTGCTTTCGACTTCGAAAGCCTTGGCCTTCTTAACCTCTTCTGGGAAGCCAACATATACCCTAAGCCTCTTGAATGCTGCCTTGCCCTTTGGCTTCTTGTAAGGCAGCATTCCCCTTACTACCCTCTTGACGAACATGTCCGGCCTTCTTGGCCAGTATGGAGAATGCTCTGGGTTTGCCTTGTCCTTGAGCTCGATTCTCTGCTTGTACTTCTGCGTGAGGTCGTGGACGTGGCCGGTTATTATGACGTTCTCGGCATTTACGACGGTGACGGAGTGCCCGTTGAGGAGCAGCTTTGCTGCCTGGCTCCCTAGCCTTCCGAGCACCTTCTCGCTTCCGTCAATCAAGTATTCCATAAATATCAATTCAGATGATTATCCTTGCATTCTTGTCGTTAAGGGCATCCTCAAGCTTCACTACGCTGCTCTTTGATCCCTTGAGCTTTGCCATCGCGCTGTCTGTGAAGTCTATTGCGCAAATGTTCACCTTTTTGGTGAGTGTTCCTCCTCCAAGCACCTTTCCGGGAACTATTATGCTCTCATTCTCCTTTGTAAGCTTGTTTATCTTATCGAGGTTCACGCTTGGCCTTATCCTCTTCGGCTTTGTCGCCAGTTTTATCAGGTAGCTGAGCTTCTTTGGATTCGCAGAGGAGGACCTAACTTTTTCCAGGGTTTCGACCCAGCCGCGTATCTTCGTGTTTTCCATTGCCATTGCAACCATTCCTTTGCCGTAAAAGTGCAGGGGGTGAGATTTGAACTCACGCATGCACTAAAGCAACTGACCCCTCAAGCCAGCGCATTTGACCAAGCTCTGCCACCCCTGCATGGATGTCATTTCTTGATTTCTTTATGAACATCTTTTAAGCTATCGCTTAACACTGTGAAGGCCTTATGCACTATCTCAAGAGGGGGCATTTGGCCGAATGTTTCAACATAAAACTCAAATTTGTCGTCGCCAGTGGCCTTGTACGTTACAAGACCTGGCTGGAACTTGGAACTTTTGAGGGCGTTTCTGAACACTGCCTTTCCGTCAACCTTCAGTGTCTGCCCTTCTGTAAGCTTTATTATTGGTATGTTTTCGTTTGCGACCGAGACTCCTCTTGATGTGCTGACTAGGTCCTTTGATAGGACCGTTCCTGGCCCTTCGGCCGCTAGCGAGAATACGACCTCGTCCTTCTCATCGTAGTCCTTTGGCGTTCTTATTGGTATTAGCCCGATCCTGTGGGCTATGTACTCGTCGAACATGGCGCTTGAGTTTTCATAGAAGGTGACGCTGTCTATCGCAAGGCAGCCTACGGAGTTTATCATTGATCTCCTGAGGGAGTTTGCGAATGAAAAACTGGTTCCCTCTAGCTTAAATCGCACTGATTTATCATCGCTCTCCAAAATTGTAAGCTTCATCCTATCAGCAATTCTAAAACTAGATAGTAGCAGATGTTCTATTAAACTGCAATATATATAAATATTGGTTTATGCCGTTAGTATTCCATAATTAAGGCTTGTTGGAATGGACTTCTGGAAGAGCTTTGGCGACGCCATGGATTTGGGCCTTGGTGAGGATAGGCTCTTTCTCGGGACTGCAGAGCGCAAGAATGCGTCCCTAAATGCGGTGCAGGGCTTTTCTAGGAATCTGGATATAAACGAGGCTTTTGTGCAGCGCCATGATCCGCGCAAGAGATACATAGTTGCAATAGGGATAACGCATGATCTGCTGCTGTGCGCCTATAATGTGGATAATGGAGATGCGCTTGCCGCAAGGATATCCAGGCTGCCCGACAAGAAGGGATGGAATACTCTGAATTCAAAATTAGCAGGCATGAAGGCACAAAACCTAGAGCTTAGGCTCATAGGGATGCAGAACTCTGGGACGGATGCGATTAGGGGGCTTCAGGTTGAATTGAAAGTGCGCGGAAGGCTTGTGGAGACGGATCTCTTCGGGACTAATATGAGAAACGTAGCCTTGGACACCAAGACAGGTATGACGTACAACATACTGCTCCTAAACAGGATATACCGGGCTGGGGAATTGACAAATACCGTGAGCAGGGCGGACTTCGAGGCAAAACTAGGTGAGCTCTCTTTCGTATAAGCTCACGTATGTAGAGCCTATATCTGAAAGCCTGCTCTCTTTAAGGGAGACGCGCTGAGCCACAAAAGACCCGAAATAGTGGCTTGAATTAGTTGTTATGAACTCCTTTGTTGCTGGAACTTCGTGCTTTACCCTAGCAATGGTTATGTGCGGGTGATACTCCCTTTTGTCCGGGGCAAATCCGTATGCTTCAAGCCCAAATGCAATATCAGAGCGTAACTTTGCGGATATACCACCGTCTAGAATATTTGCGAACACTGTCTGAACGGCTTTTTCGCCGAAAAAGGATAGCCCTTTGACTTTTACCTCGAACTTTTTAATCTTAATTGAGTCCATTATCATCTTTGCATCGTCGACTTTTTCATCGTTAATTTCTCCAAGGAAATGCAATGTGAGATGGATGTTGCTAACAGTCACCGCGGAGAACCTGCCCGGCATCTTGGCTGCAATATCGTGCAGGGATGTGCGCAGGCCTTCGGGAAGGTCTATTGCGATGAAAGCGCGCATATATGCTATATATAACTAAGCGGTTTAATTTAATCTGTGTTTTGCAATGGTTAGCATAGATTCCTTTTTCTCCATCGACATACGAGTCGGTCGCATAGTCTCTGTTGATGACCATGAAAAGGCGAGAAAGCCCATGTATAAGCTTATGGTGGACCTTGGCCCGGAGATAGGCATCAGAAAGATTATTGCTGGGATAAGGGATAAATACACAAAAGAGGAGCTAATCAATAAAAAGATAGTGTGCATAGTTAATCTTGATCCGAAGGTAATAGCTGGGGAGGAATCGCAGGGTATGGTGCTCGCTGCTGGAGAGACAGATAGGGTGGCGCTACTCGTCCCGGACAAGGATATGCCGGAAGGGTCTAAGATTCATTGATGGTTTTGTGGCAAGGAGAATTGTTGTGACTGTTGTGGGGCTGCCGGGGTCCGGGAAGAGCCTTGCCGCAGATATGCTCAAGAAGAGGGGATTTGAGGTAATCGAACTTGGGGACATATGGCGCGAGCTTCTTAAGAAGAACCATATATCAAGGTTTGACCCAAAAGGTACGCGCGAGTTCACACGGAAGATAAGGCAGCAATATGGAAAGGATGTTTACGCCAGATACGCATTCAAGAAGGTTCAAAAGAAGAGGCATCTTGTGGCAATAATGGGAATAAGGAGCACCTATGAAATGGACTACCTTAAGATGCATCTTGATAATATATACACTATAGCGCTTCTTGCGCCTATGGGGATGCGGTTTGAGCGGTTAAAGACACGCGGCAAACCCGAGGACCCAAAGACACTAAAGGATTTCAGGTGGCTCAATACGAGAGAGAGGCGAGGGTTCATGAAGGCCCCTTCGGAGGAGAAGCATGGAGTAATGCACATTATAAGATCAGCTGATTATGTTATAGCAAACACTTCTACGGTCAGGAAGCTGGAAGAGAATCTTGCAGGAGTGTTGAAAAAGATAAAAGCTACCAAATAATTCTTAGAGACATAGATATAGCTAAGGGTTCAAAATCCTGAATTAAGTTTAAACCTTAACCTGCACTGCAACATTGTGATAGTGCCTGTTCTCCACGTCGGTTATCCTGCTGCGTATTACCTTCATTCCGAACTCTGTGAGGCCTAGCGGTTTTGGTTCTTCGCCCTTCTCTGTGAAGTCTACTATTCCCTCCTTCTTTAGCTTCTTTAGAGTGTACCAGACGCCGCTCTGCGAAACTTCGTACTTGCTTGCAATGTGATCCACGAAGTCGGTTGCTGTTGGAATCAGATTAAGCCCGATCTCGTAGAGGAGCATCAGCTCCTTGTCAGTGACCCGCAGCTGATCAAAGTTTCCAACATTAGTAATAGTTTGTAGAGGCATAAGAGCACCAAAAGGGATTTTTCGTTGCTCTTATGCAACAAATATATAGTTGCATATTGCTATTGACTTCATATTGACGTTTATCAGATTAAGCATGGCTACTGGTGAAAATGAGATCCCATGCGCTGCGACGTCGAAGTCTTTTTGCATTGCCAACACTTTCTTACTCCCATTACTACATGGCACATCATGATTTTTAAATCTTTCCTATAAGAATACTTGTTGTATGATAGACTACTCGCAGATAGACTTGGCAGTTCTTTTGCTCATATCATTCATCTACGCCGTGTATGATGTGTTCAATAGGAGGAATGTGCCGAATTCATTCGTCTACTTCACGATACTTATTGGAATAGTAATGGCACTACTTTCTAATTCAGGAATGACGCTGGTGACTGCGTTTGTCGTGGCCATCGTGGTCGGGGCAGTAGGATATACAATTTACAAGGCAGGATTGCTTGGGGCTGGAGATGTGCTTGAGTTCGTGTTTATTGCGCTCGCCATGCCGGTGTGGCAAAATACATTCTTCGAAAACACGTACCAATGGAACATACCTTTTGTACTATCCGTAATAATAGCTGCTGGATATGCTTCGCTGATATTCATACCAATATATTATCTTCTTGTGAAGAAGCCGCCTAGAAAGGCGCCGAAACCTAACGGGAAGCGCATGGCTATAGGAACTGTGTTCTTCATAGTGTATATGATATTCATCTTGGCCATGAGATACCTGTATGACATAAATGTGGTGGGCAGCGTTCTGATATTCCTGCTTGCATTCTTTGCAGGAATAACCATGATTTATGACCAAAGAATATATCTGGGAATGGTGGAATTTATTTACCCTAGCAAGCTTGAAGAGGGAGACATGATTGCAACAAACCTAATGAGCAAGAAGGACCTTGCCATATTCCAGAAGAAGGCAGACTTCGGAAGGCTTGCTTCTGACAGACTAATAGCCCATATAAAAAATGTAAGGGTAAAGCTGCCGGTATACAGGGACTCGGTGCCCTTCTCCCTTTTCATATTCATAGGCGTGCTGATATCGCTTGCTTATGGAAACATAATACTGCTGATGATAGGTATCTGAGCCTAGACCTCGACGTCGCTCCTTTTTGGTATTGACGATGTAGCGCCAGACTTCTGAACTGCAAGTGCAGATGCCCTATTGGCAAAGTCCATGGCATGGTATAGATCCATGTTCTCCGATAATCCGGCGGCCAGGACCCCAACAAAAGTGTCCCCCGCGGCCTGCGTGTCGATGGCATTTACTTTTATTCCATTAATCCTTACAAGCTCGCTGCCGGAGATAGCTGCCGATCCCTTGCTGCCCAGGGTAACTATGATGGTTTGATTGGGTCTTGCCCTTATCTTCCTGGCATATTCCATTGCTGATTTATGGCCTGTGGGGGGTCTGGCAATGCCAGCCAGATGCGCGGCTTCAGCCTCGTTTACTATCACATAGTCAGCATTTAGAAGCGTCTTTCTACTGCACTGGGATATTGGCGCTGCATTAAGTATGGTTATTGCTTTTTTCGATGCGGCTCTTGACAGAAAATGACGGGCAATATCTTCTGACGGGGATAGCTGGCTTATTGCTATGTCATTACGCCGGAAATTTATCTTGTTTATGTCGCTTTTTGTCAGCATGGACTCGCTTCCGGGAATTGAGATTATAGTGTTTCCGGACTTCTTGTCTATGAATACGATAGACAATCCAGATGGCCCCTTTACTGATTTTATGTATTTCGTGTTTATTTTCTCCTTTCTTATGAAATCGATGAGCTCCATGCCGAAATTATCAGCGCCAAGACAGGTCACCAGGTATACGGATCCGCCAAGCCTCTTTGCGGCAACCGCCTGGTTGAGGCCCTTTCCACCGGGCGACTTCCTTGCTTGGGAAGCTTTTACCTGCTCAAGAGGCCTTGGGAATCGCTCGCATGGGATTGTAAGAGTAGTATTTGGGCGGCCTAGGACAAAGATTCTGGGCTTTGATCCGGAATCAATCTGATCTATTATGCGCATTACTGCATTGGTGTTTGAGAGGTTCTCTAGCATGTAGTCCGGATTCTCCTTCCTTAGAATCTCATACGAATGATGCCCGGTTGCAAGCGCTAACATCTTCACTCCGGCGGCTCTTGCCTCCCTAACATCTATTGCAGTATCTCCAAAATAGAGTGTTTTTTGGGGTGTGAACTTGCGACCGGAGATCAGGTTTGCGTGTTTTATGGCTTTGATTATCATGCCTTTCTTGCGGTTTGATCCGTCTGCATAAATGCCGAAATCGAAGATGCCATCCAGGCCCATTTTTGCCATCTTCATGTCCGCTATCGGCTCGATGTTGCCGGTCACTATGCCAAGCATGTATCCTTGTGCCTTAAGCTGCGATAGCAGCGGCTTTACGCCGCCCAGAATGGTGGTGCGGTATTCTGAAAGGTGATTCCTGAAGTGTTCTGTGGTATAATGATAGAGGGTGCCTAGTCTTTTGAGGGCTTCTTGGCGGTTAACCCCTGCCTTCTGTGATAGCAAAAGTAGAAGCTCGGTGTTTACTATGTGGCCGTAATCTGGAACCGCAGATGCTGGAAGGTTGGTGCCGAAGGTCTTGTTTACCGCGTATGTGAAGCGTTTGTAGGTTATTCGGCTCTTGCCGACTAGCCTTATTAGGGTTCCGTCGATGTCGAATAGGAGAAGCGTTTCTCGCATATTCTATCAATAGATATCCACATTCTTTCTTTAAATAATAACTACTTTGGGGGCTGCTTGCTCTTGCTGGGTTCTTTTGTCCTCATCTCTGGGATGGTATACTTATTCCAGAATAGCTTGTATAGACCTAGCTTGTCTGGAAGATCCCTAAGGAAAGGTATGAATGGGAACAGCAGCAGCACGAGGAACGAGACAAGAGCTATTGACCCGTTCTCTAAATCGCTCCACCAAGGGATGTTGCTTGTGACTATCTGTAGCAGGTTGTAAGGTATAAGCCAGTATTGCAAGTACCATGGGAAGGGACCTACGCTTAACATTCCCCATTGCGGCACGCTCAGTCCATATTCGGCTCCGGCATTCCAGAGTATTCCGGTGTCGTAAAGGAATCGTATCACGTATGTGGTGTTGCTTTCAGATGTGGCTTCTGCTTGGAGTATTGGCTGGTAGGCTCCGACCTGCGCCATATAAGTAAGGCGTGAGACCATCGCTATTAATGGGTTGCTCGAATTTATGCCTGCGCTTATGCTTCCATTAGAATTGAAGTAGGAGTATGCTTCTGACATCGCGGCGTTCTGGGCATGCGAGCTCTCGGATAGGAACATGGCCTCGTAATTATTCGAGTGCGTGATATTCAGGTACGTGGAATAGGGCATGGTTACATAGACCTGCCGCGTGTTGAATGTGTATGGATTTATGGTGTCAAGATATGTGGCTGTTGGGGATGACATATTGAATTCGCCTAGAAATGCTAGCGCTACGGCTGATGGATTAGATTTTGCGGCTGCGCTTATGGTAAGTGGGGGCAGGTATGGCGCAGTGAATAGGGCTGCGAACACCAGTACTAGCGCAAGGAGATAGAGCATCCGGCGATACATCATTTTGTGGTCGATTTCTATCATTGTGTAGGGTATGTCCTTTCGGTATGGGGTGAGTAGCCCGTTCTTTCTGACTATGCTGTAATGCATCATTATCAGAAATATTAGGATTATGGGTATTGCGGCGACGTGCCATCCGTAAACTGCTCCGGCATTCATGGGATTTATCCAGTACCCAAGGCCCATCCCGTTCCACAGGTCGGAGCCGGCCTGCTCGTTTACCTGGGCAAGAAGGCTTCCTCCGATTCCGACGCCGAAGGCAAATTGCAAAAGAACGAGAAAAAGCATCAGGCAGCCTATTACCCACATGAGCTTCCTGCTCTTGAAGGCCGATGTTGCAAAATTTACAAGGAGGTGGATGAAAAGCAGTGTCACGAACGCCTCGGCAGCCCATAGGTGAACGCTTCTTATGAACGCCCCTGGAAGAGTAAAGTTCCACCAGTAAGGGCCAAATATGACCATTATTATTCCCGTGGCTATCAGTATGCCGAGGAGCTCTAGAAGGTATACCCCTAGAGTAAAGAAGAAGTTGTTGGCGTACGACGGTCCCATTCTTATTGTGAGGTCTTTGAAAGTGTCCAGAATGTTGTCCGGATTAGCTAGATCTTCTTTGCCGTTATTGGTCTGTGGCATAAAAGGATATCTAATAAAAGAAATAAAATGCTTCTGATAATCCGCTAGCTTCAAATACGTCATTTGCATTGGAACTGGCCGATGAGCATTCCATGTTTTTCATCATCATTAAATATCTTTTGTGAATACTGCATATGGTTATATGGCTAAGGCAAATTCAGATGTTGGGAGGAAGGGGAAGATTTCGGCTAGATGGATAATATTGGCACTGCTCGCACTAGTAGTCCTTGCAGGCGCATACCTGTTCTTCACATACGGGTCGCTGCCCGCGGCGGTTATTACGGCAAAGAACCTCAATTCTACTACGCTTGTGTCCATAATGGCGCAGAAGGTCAATTCCACTGCGCTCGTCAACCTTTCATATTCCGGATCCATATTGGTAAATAATACCGATCCGCTGGTCAGCTTCTTCTACAACAAGAATGGCAGTCAGTCGTGGTCTGAACTTAGATTGACGGAGATGCCAAATGTCGGAGATATTGAAGCAAAAACATATCTGAACCAGACTTCTGGAAAAGGAGTTGGGTGTGTGGTGTATAACTTTACAGGCCCAAATGCCACGCAAAAGTGCGAGAACTCGGCTTATCCATACTCGGTTTACACGAATATACTTGGTTACCTATTTGACTTATCAAGCATTGGCAATGTAAGCACAGTGTCTTATGGGTTGCAGTCTGTTAGCGGACAGCCTTGTTATTCCGTATCTGGATCTGGGACCGTTATGGTTAACGAAGGATTATTTAACAAGACAGGATATGCCCCGGCGAGATTTACTTTCAATACGTGCCTTTCAGCCAAATACAATGTGCCGCTCAATGTGGAGGTGCATGCCGTGCTGAATAATGGGGATTCTATCAGCTTTGACGTGCAGAATTATGGAATGATATGGTCCGGCAGCTAAAAATGTAGTTGCATTTAGGACTCGTCTAGGCGACTTTCGAGCCTTGATAGCGCTTTATGCACAAGCAGATGGTCATGCATCCTTGAATCTGAGCGTAGGGATATCCTATCTGTGGTGTTTGGCACTATTCCTTCAGCCATCTGCCAGCGCTTGTATCGGGTAAATGTAGCTTTTGCCATGGCATAGAGTTTTTGGGCAAGATCTTTGCCTCCGGATTCCAATGCTTGCTCGGACGCAGATGCGAGATCAAAGGCAACGGTATTTAGTTCGTTTGCTGCAACGGACTTCTGCTTAAGCAGTGCCGCGAATATCTGATATTCGATGCCGTCCAGGTGCTCTTTTTTTATCCCGGTGGCATGGGAAGTGAGCAAGTCATCCATTATGAAGTTTACTTCGGAAAAGTCTCGCGGCCTTAGTTTCTCAAGAGAGTTTAGCATTTGATTTGTATACCTTAGGTCTTCCCATAATGGGGAAAATTCGTTGTCATAACCGCCACCACTTATGTGCGTGCGATATAGGTTTTGTGAATGGTCGGCCAGTTCCCTCGCCCATTTTAAGGTGCCTGAATTTATGTTATGGCGGTCGATTATTGTAGTATCTACTATCTGCAAGTACATGGCGCTTGCCGAGAAGAGATAGCCTATGTTCTCGTGTGCCCTGGCCATGGTTAGGCTTTTTAAGATAAACTCTGATTTTAGTGACCTGGCGCTGCCTTGCGCGGAAAGTAGGGTTATTTCCGGATTTGTGTGCATGCTCTGGCTTAATTTTGAGAAGCTGTCCTGCGCCCAGGTTACTGCTTCATCTCTTGCCGCTTTCATCTCGTCTGGGCTCTTCTTCGTTGGAGCGCCGTTATCTTCCCATAGCACTCTGCTTGCGGTCTCTTCTGGGATTTTGGCGGCTTCCTTGAATGCTCCGATTACTTCTGTCTCGCTTACGCGTTTGGCATCGACAAGATCTATCTTTGGTTGCGCTCTTCCTTTTGCATTCCTCTCTTTTGGCATGAAGACCATGAAAGGCTTCAATTTTATGATATTAAAAGGTTGCCTTGATGTTTTGGCCAAAAGTAAGCTTTAATAATCAGGCGTGGCTCAGTGTCTTTGATTTGCATGACATTCAAAGGATACGCAAAGAAGGTTTGGAAGGAGATGAACGCCGAGTGGAATATGCCGGCCAAGGATAAGCTTGCCGGATCTGCTGGATTTTCTACTGCAATGGGTATCTCTGTCGGACTGCTAGCTGAACTATCAACGCTGGGAAATGGGCTAGTCCTTGGGGCTGAAGCTGCAGGCTTTTCGCTTGGAGGAAGCCTGGTATATCACGCGGTTGGAAAAGCGGTCACGGAGATCAAGAAGCTTAAAAGAAATTAAAGCACAAGCTTTCCAGATATAAAAAGAGACTTGGTTGAAAGCTTGGGGTATTAGGCAGGGCGCTATTGCATTAAGCCCCATTTTTCACTAAATTTTCAACACGTAATTTCAGTTTTTGTTAATTTTAGATGGCGACTCACGTAATGGTTTTTGTTTGCTCCCACCGGGATTTGAACCCGAGTTGCAGGGTTGAAAGCCCCGCGTCCTTGGCCGAGTTTGTCGTCCTTTTCTAGCTTCATTCTAGCACCTCAAAAACACCAAAACAAACATAAACAATTCCAGCTTTCTGAACAGTAGCTTTTCCCAAGCAAGCTATATAAGCAAGCACGGTTCAGATTTCCGATGAAACTGAACCCACAAAATTAAGCTCTTCTCGAATATCTTAATCTAATTCGGATATTAGGGCTATGATTTTTTGGTAAAGCGTATTTAACGCATCACGCTTTTCTACCTGATTTATATTTTCCATCTTTGGTATATCCCAATGTTCTGTTTTATAGTTTTTAGGTATCAGAATGCAGTCTTTCGGTTCGCAGAGTATTATTATTTTACTTGCACTATCTAACATTGATTTAGTAAGTCTTTTTGGCTTCTGGTTGCTCATATCTATGCCGTATACTTGTTTGAGTAATAGTATTGCTTCTTCACTTATCTTATCTGCCGGCTCAGCTCCTGATGCACTTATTGCGTGATGTTTTGTTGTCATTTTATTGAATAATGCTTCTGCCATCTGGCTCCTGTATTTGTTTTCCTTGCATACGAAAAGTATAACAGCCATAATATCTTTATGTTGATAAAGTAATAAAAATGTTGTAAGATAGCTTCATAAGTGTCGACAATGCCCATTTTATTAGATATACATCAAGTAAATATCTGTTCATATGTTGTATTCCTTGGGATCGCTCAGCTCAGTCCATTTCTTCGGGAAGTTTATGATGCGCAGATTCAAACTGCACTGTCACATGGTTTATGCCATGCTTCTTCAGTATCTTCTCTATTTTACTTCCTTCCTTGTCAAGCTCCATTACTGTAGTCTTTCCGACAGCCGTCAAGTGCAGCGTCGCCATCTTCATATGACTGCATAAGAGCCATATATGAAGATGATGCAGATTCGGGTATTTCTTCTTAAGCTCCGCTTCAAGTCCCGTAGTATCGTTTGGCGATGCTTCCATGAGCACTAAAATGATCTCTTTTAGGTTTGGAAATGCCAGTGCGAGACTGATGAAGATGATTATGAGCGCAGCCAAAGGGTCGAGATAAAAAGCATGGGTAAAGAATATTACAACGCCGACTATTGCACCGATAATAAACCCGCTTAAATCGGCAACAGCATGTACCCAAACGCTTTTTTCGTTTATGTTATCGTGTTTCTCTGATACTATCACTTGGTACATGATAATTAGAGAAACGGCAGAGATGATAGCCACAACAACAGGAAAGTCGTGGACATTAGAAAAATAATTGGATATAGCAATATACCCGCTAAGCAGAGCACCTGTTATTACAAGATAAATATTTGTCATTCCTGATATTACTTCGAGCCTGTGATAGCCATAGGTATATTTGGAATTATATTTTTGGGGCTTTTTCATGACCATGTAGGCAAAAATATAGCCTACTGAATCTATAATCTGGTGGAAAGCCTCAGCTATGATTAATCCGCTGTGAGCGAATATGCCTCCGATTATCAGCACAAAAAATACGAGAAAAGATGCGATGAGTGCTTTGGTAATTATATTCAATTAATGCACCAAATTTCCAATAATGATTGCATTATAAATCAATTCCAAGCTATTAAATCTATCCTTGGGTCGCAGAACCTCTTTTTGGCTTCGCAAAAAGGGCTGCTCCCTTAAGCCAACAACTTGGCAGTTGAAGGAACCTCCATCCCTTGAAACTACGCCAGCACGTTCAGAACTTCGTTCCTCACGTGGGCTAACGACCCAACGGTCTGTAAGCCAGCAACCTAGCAAGCGGCTGATTTTGCGGGGGGTCAAAATCAGTCTTAATGCCGCCATGTCCTACAAAGTAGCCGCAGCAGCCGTAGCCCGCCGTGCGACATCCAAAGATGTCTTAAAAGCGGGCGTAGGCTGCAAGACGTGAGCTTCTCTACATAAAGCTCTACATGGACGGCTATAATATTGATGTGCAGTAGCACGAGGGAAAAATGCCTATTTTGGAGACTTACGAGAGAGATTTCCTCTACATGGATTGGCTTAGGCATGTAGAGAACTTTGGAGCATGTAGAGAAGTCCTATTTTAGGGTTTGGAAAGCCTCGCTTTCAGGCCAACGGCTTCGCTCAAAATTAGCAATACGTTATAATCAAGCGTGGTGGTCGTAGTCCACTATCGTAACCGTGCTGTTCTTATCATCTATCACGTACTTGACCACGAAATGTCCGATATGCCTTTCCCTGACTCCGGCATACTCGCTGTGCATCCATTTGCCTACTGCATATGGGTTCTCCGCAAGCTGGTCGAAGAGCTTTACAAGCCTCTTGTAGGCCAAAGAGTCCTTCTTTACCATCTTCCTGAGCTTTTCCCTTACGCTATCTGCTAGATGCACTTCGTAGGCCATCTCTGCACCTTTATAATCAGCCCCAAACGTCGCTTACGAGTGCCTTTACTGACTTGTACTTGTGTACCTTTCCAGTCCTAAGCTCCTCAAGCCCTATGTCCAAGCCGGTAACCTTCTTTTTCTTCATGGCATTGGCTATTAGTGTTATCTGGGCTTCGAGATTTCCGAGCCTCCTTTCTATCGTACTCATTTCCGTCCTTGTATTCGCCATAATATTATTGTACCCGTGCAATTATTTAAGGCTTGTTATCCAATTTTTGAGCTTTTCGGCTTTCTCCACCGAAAACGCCTCGTCCACCGCTTTGTATAGCTCATCTTTCCGCGTGTTTATGTAGGTCATAGTTGTGCTAGGATCGCTATGTCTTGCGAATCTGCTTGACAGCACCACATTCCCGTTGCTCTGGCGTGCGAAGCTGGTTATTGCATAGTGCCTCAGACTGTGCGTAGTCAGCCTGTGCAGCCGCCTAGGCGTCCTTCCGTATGACTCCTCGCTCTGGTCGTAGACTTCGTCCAGCTTTGCCGCTCGGACATACTCCCTGAACACCTTACGCACATAGTTCTTCTCAAGGAACGGCTCGCCTCTTAGGCTGTGCCCAAGCTCCGCGAAGAACACGAACCCGCCAGCTTGCGTGATCGCTTTTTCGTTCCTGTTTATGAACTCAACAGTTTGCCGAAAAAGCGGCACTGGGATAAGCATTGTATCAATTACGTGCACCTTCTCCGTCTTCACGGTCAGCTCACGTGTCTCGAACTTTATGTCTTTCACGTTCACTTTGACAGCCTCGCCTATCCTGAGTCCAAGCTGCGCTTGATACCCAAACAACAGGCGAAACTTGTCGTTCTCTATTGCCTTGAAGAAGGCCTGCACCTCCTGTTCTGTGAAGCCCTTGTTCAGGCTTCCATATTTAGGCGGTGCGTTGCCTCTGAAACGTTTCTTTTTGATGCGGTAGATTACGGACAGGACGTCCTTGATCTCATGGAAAGTTAGTTGCGGAAGCACCTCCTGAATGTGCTTCTTAAGTTTTTCGGGTTCGGTCTCCGTGATGGAACCGAACCGTTTGCTGCTTAATTTCTTTGCATTGGCTAGGGAACTGAACCCGAGTTTGTCGTCGAAAATCTGATTGGCTCCCACCGGGATTTGAACCCGGGTTGCGGGGTTGAAAGCCCCGCGTCCTTGGCCGAGCTAGACGATAGGAGCGCAAGCGTTTATACCCATATTCCATTGCACAGCATTATGCCGTATGTGGCATAGTTGACCATATCCATAAGTGTATCCTCTATCTTCTCGTCCGCAACCTGCGCGACGTTTCCATCCTTCATGAGGTTGGATACGCGCTCTATCTTGTCATTTATGCGCACTATGATGCCTATTACTCCGTATCTGAGTATGTTTAAGGTGCCGTAGTCCCTGTTCTTTGCTACTCCTATCCTAAAAGAGGCGTCGAGTATCGTATTTACATCACGCTTGTATTTTGAGCTGAGCAGTAGCAGAGCCCCGTTTCTTATCTTGTAGAAGACTCCAGAGTTGGATGGTGAGGGTTTTGTGCCTGCCATTATCTCTTTGAAGTATTCCTGGAGGGCCTCGCTTGCATCTGATGGGGAATAGCCGTCGCTAGGGTCTATGCCGTCATATAGCGCCTGCTTGAAGTTGTCGTCCCACATGATAACCATCGACGATACGAAACTCTTGAATATGGCTGGTTTCAATTTATAATCCTACCGCTTTGCATCTCGTTTATTTGCAGCGGTGGCGGCTGTGGGAGGTATTTTAATATTAAACGCAGATAAGTCTCTTGATTTCATGATACTATCCGACTTCGATCTTGAGGGTCTGATCAAGGAAAAGCGGCTTGTTATAAAACCGTTTGAGAAGGAGATAATAAGGGAGAATGGACTTGACCTAAGGCTTACTGATGAGGTTGCTAGGCATAACATGAAGAGGGACAGTAAATTCCTGATAGACCCTTCGGACCCCGATACGCTCAAGGACGAGTATGTGGTGGAGAGGTGCCCAAAAGGAGTGGTGATAGAACCTGGCACGCAGGTCCTGCTATCCACTATGGAGTTCATAGGGCTTCCTGACAATCTGGTTGGATTTGTAGAGCTTAGGAGCACTTGGGCCAGGCACGGATTATTCATGCCGCCTACGATAATAGATGCCGGATTTGCCGGGACGGTCACGCTCGAGGTATTCAACAGCAGCAGATTCCCAATACTGCTACGGCCAAAAGTCAGGTTCGCTCACGTGATATTTGCTACGACCCTAAATAGGGTTAGGAATGCGTATAAAGGAACTTACCTGAACCAGAGAGGAATAAAACTTCCAAAGAAATTGTAAGCTAATGCCAAAGTGGCATTAGCCTTGCGCCATTGCGCCAAAAAAGTCCGCTTACCTTGCCAGATCGTCCACTTCCTCCTTCCTTGCCTCCTGGGAGGTTGTGAGAGGTGATGATACGAGCACTACGTCACTGACGTTCTTTACGTTCTTGTAGAGTATGCTCTTATTCTTCAACACGAGTTTCGAGTCGCCCTTGGCTGTCTTCCAAGGAACCATCAAAAGCCTGCTGAGTTCTCCTCTTTCAAGGTCAATTATTATGTCCTGGACTTCTCCAAGGTATTGACCAGCATCGCTGTATATATCCATACGATATATTTCTGAGAGTTTCATGATATTCGCCCTGATAATATAGATGGATAAGCATTTATAAATCTTGGTAGCCGTCGGTGAGACTTCCACTTATCGCGCCTTGACCGAAGCTTAGGCTTAAAAGTTTGCGCTGGCATTTATACTTGTGCCAAAATCTGTTGAGAATGCAGTAGCGGACAGCTTCGAAGTGGTGAAGGAGAACTACCTCAAATTCCTGCTGATATACCTATTCATGGGCGCCGTGAGCATTGTTGCTGTGCTGGTTTTTGTCGTTCTCATTTTTCTGGGTTTGGTAGGGGGCTTGACCCTTGGAAATATCGGACTGATTGTAGCCGCTGTGGTTGTCGGATTAATAATATTGCTGCTTATGTCGCCTTTTTGGGTTGGAGTATATTATTCCATGGTGTTTCAGGGCCTTGACGCAAAGAGGATTTCAATATTTGATGCGATGGGCGTGGCAAGGGGGAGATACTTTAGCCTGCTGCTTGTTATGTTCTTGCAGGTCGTAATCTATCTGGTTATCTTTGGCTTGATATTGTCGCCTTTGATAGGCCCGGTGCTGGGACTAATAAATAGTGGTGGAAGCGCGTCTATTGCATCGGCGATTATGGGGCAGATAATTAAGCTACTCCTCATTGGCACTTTGGTGTTTGTGGGCCTGATGATAGCCGCACTGGTGTTGCTACCACTACTTTACGAAGCTACAGCTTTAGTCATGATTGAAGGCCTGGGTGGCGTTGACGCAATCAGAAGAAGTATAGAGATAGGAAGGGAGAATTTCTGGAAGATTGTCTGGCTCATGACCGTGTTCGGATTGGTTGT
The DNA here is from genome assembly GCA_027449585.1 of Microcaldota archaeon. GTDB lineage: Archaea > Micrarchaeota > Micrarchaeia > Micrarchaeales > CABMGC01 > JAJZNA01. Next base: position 20,770 of record DAIDLJ010000006.1, read on the forward strand.
GGGGATGATATATGTTGTGGAGTGGATAATCACCGCGGTATTTGGAGTAATGGGCCACGTCCTTGGCATTGTTGTCGGGGCTGTCCTCTCGGTGCTGGTTTCCTCTCTTGTAACCGCGTGGTCGTATGCCCTGCAGATAGTCTTCTACCGTGAATTTGTAGGGGGAAGAAAGCGCGGTGGACTTGCAAAGGACGCATAATTGATGACTAATGCCTGATGCAATTTGCAGGCCAGAGCTTATGGTTGCATCCAGTCTATCTCGTAATACTCGTTCTCGCTTCCCTTGAGCCTTATCTGTTTTACATGGTAATATGTAACAGCAGTCTCTCTGTCGGTTATTGCAAGTATTAGATCCAGCTTCATTTCCCGCGCGGCATTTATCGCAGAGGCGAATTCGCTTCCGCCTATATACTCCTCTTCGCTCAGGGACAGCATGGCATATTTGGGCTGCTCTGTTTCTGGGCTGTCTGCATCTCCGCCGTGCCTGTGGTAGAGGACATAGTCTATCTGCGTCTTCCTGCTCTTCGTAGCCCCTGGGACTGCAAGTATGAATGTCTTTCTCACTGAATGCGCGACCCTTATTACGCGCGCCCATTCGGAGATGAGAAGCTTGGATTCCTTTGGAAAAACATGTATTACGTGCTTAGAATGCGTCCATGAAGAGCCGTCGCTCTGCATCGGCCTTGCTCCTGGGAAGTAGACCCTGAAATGCGTTCCGAACTTGAAGCCGGTCTTTATCACATACCCGCGAAGCCGCCAATCGGAGTATACGCCATAGAGCTTCTCGAAATCATTCCTTCTTGAAACCGCGAGCCTTAGTGCCTCTTTGTCAGTTGTGTTCTGCAATGAGAGTATGCCTTCCGAGGCCAGAAAGAGCGTCTCATATATGTCTAGTTTGTTGAGCTTGCCGCGGTCCGAGGCCTTGTAGGAGCCAAACTGGCCGAACCAGAGCTCGTCGTAGATCCGCCTGCCATTTTCTGCATCGTCGACTATTGTCATAAGCTCCGACTTGAAGAACGTTCCTGAAAGCTTCATGTCAGGCAGCCTAAGCTGCTGGACAGGATACTCTTTGGGCTGGGCCTGCTGCCTGCCTGCGTGCTTGAATGGATCCTTTATTACAAGTCCGCGATCGCGCCAGTCCTTATAGGTGAAATATCTTGCAGCGAACTTATCCTTCTTCCAGAATCTTGATGCGAGTTTGTTGAACGACACCTCTTCACCGGCCAAAGAGCACGTCGCGTTCCTAACGTCAATAAGATATAGCGCCTCTTCGGCGGAGAGTTCGATGCGCTGCTTCGAGTAACTGCCGAAATGGCCTTTCCTGAGAAGGTCGATGCTGGACTGGTCGGCGACTGTCAGGCGGCCTTTGCTTTGCAAGATCTGTATCATAGTATAATTGCTCATTGAAGTTTAATATTGGCTGATGGGCTTACTATCTCTTGTGGAATGAGAGATAGTATATTGGCGCTACTAGCTCAATGAATGCAGCTATCCCTATGCTGATTATGAAAGATAGTATGACGCCAAGAAATGGTATCGCCTGAAGTATCCTTGAAAGGAATAGGGCGATGGCAACAACAAAGTAGGATGCCACAATAGTGCCAAATATCCTAAATGGCTCTTTCTTTCCCAGATTGATGCTCATTGAAAGCGCTCTTTTTGCGTCTGCTGCATCGAGCACGATTATTGGTGGGCCGAGCCAGAGTAGAACAGAGACTGCAATGTATAGGATGGCTAGCGCTACAAGCATTATCACTAGAAGGCCGGAGAGATTGATGTAGGATTGGCTGCTTATGGCCGTTCCGGACAGATACGGCTGTATTATCGTGCTATTTGCTAGGAGGAAGATTGGACCCAGGGTTACAAGAAGCAGCAGCAGGAAGGCCAGGGTAACAGCTATCTCGTAGACCAGAAGGTCCTTGTATCTTGAAAGGGCTACCTTGAATGAATGACGCAGCGATGGCCGTTTTGGATACTTACGCAGGTTATAGCAAAGGTCAATATACGTGCCTTTGACCATGACGCCGGCAAGGAATACTAGAAGAGATATAAGGGCGAGCAATGGCGCTACCCTTGTGAGAGCTAGCGTGACTCTTGAATACAGTTGATGATTCGACAGGACCTGACCAGGTATTGCACTAAGAAAGAGGTGGCTTGCGACGTATGCAACGATGATGGCAAAAAGCGAGAGCATGAGCGCTGGGAATAAAAGCTTTGGATGTCTTTTAAGCGCTTTTAGCGAATCGGCTACTATATTGAATATGTTCATGGTTCTCTTATGCCAACATTAATTAAAAAACTTTTCCAAGTCAATAAATCGGCAGTAAAGCGTTTTGCGTTCATTAAATCTTTGGTGAATTGGTCCCGCGTTGTTGCATGCCCAGGAAAGAGAACCTCAAAGGAATGGATCATAATTGCAAATGGGACGCTATTGAAATAATATAAATTCACAGATGTCTTGCTTGTCTTTGCTGTTGTGGCGGATGTGTGATGATGCTTTAGCTCCGAAAGGATCTATGGCTGGGCGCAATTTATGCCAAGTAGTTTATACCACAACCAGTAGCATATTTCCATAGTTTTGGATATTTGATTTGGTTTAAAAGCTTTGATTTTGATATAGTATACGGGATTAAGATGGTACTGGATACCTTCAAAGATGGAATAGATGCAGTTTTGCATCCCGAAAGCATAAAGAAACCGGCTAAGACAGTTGGAGACGCACTGGCGTTGTATTACCAATTTTCAGTAATACCACTGGTGCTGCTCGTGGTTGTCGCTGCCGGCGCAGGGTTTGCCCTGCAGGGAGTGATGGCGGCCACTGGGCTCGTAAGCGGCCTTTCAGGAAGTTGGACATGGATATTGGCAGCTGCTGCTGTTATGTACATGTGGGGACTCGTCCCTATAGGGCTGCTTGTCTTTAGCGTTGTCTTCCACTGGATAGGAAAGGGACTCAATGTTTACAAGGGAGGGTTTGAAGCCACCTTCACAGCGGCAGTGTACGGAATGTTCCTGCCTCTTGCTGTGCTCTGGCTGACAGTCCTGCCTGTGGTAGGGGGACTCATTCAACTCGTGGCCTTCATATGGAGCCTCTATGTGCTGGTTGTAGTAATGAGCAATGTGCACAAGAACACGCGAGTGGAGACCTTTGTGAACCTTGTGGCAACTGGGTTTGTAGTGATGCTTGTGGCAAAGCTCGTGATGGGATGGGTTGCAATCGGCCTCTTGGGCATTGTGATCGGACCAATAGTGGGAGCCCTTGTGACTACATTCCACGCTTCGCTTCCTGTGGTAAGCGCTGTATAAATTTGCAGCGCCTTTTCTTTTCCTTTTCTTTTTTCATTTTTGCTGCTTTTTTCTTTATGCTGAATTTATATTATTGATCTGAAAAATAGTTTTGTGCGGATTTAATGGCCGGCGAGATCAAGATAGAAGACATAGATGGCATACGCGCAGCCAAGCAGTATAGGAAGGCTGTAGGATCGGCACGTTCGGCGGTATACATAATATTTGCGCTAAGCCTGCTTACATTCGCTGCGATAGCTGCGCTCGCGATGTACAAGGAAGGAGTGGGTGCCTTCGTGGAGACTTTTGAATCGGTGAACTTGCGCTATTTTGCCCTGGCGCTTGGGATAATACTCTTCAGCTACACAATAAGATATCCTAAATGGTCGCTCTACCTAAGAAAACTTGGCGTGCGGATACCTTTCTGGAGGAATTTTGTCATATACATGTCGATGTACTCAATGGACGTTACTCCTGGGAGATGGGGGAGGGCGATAGTCTCCTATACGATGAACAGGCTCTCTGGAGTGCACTTTGCACGAACCTTCCCAGCAGTGGTTGCGGACATATTCACTGATTTTTTGGGGTTTGCTGTGATAACAGATGTTGCAGCGATTGCAGTCGGCCGCTTCGTCTTCGTGGCGCTGCTAATCACTACGCTTCTTATAGTGCCGTTCTTTTTTGTTTATGTCCAGCGGCCCTTCGATTATGTGAAGAGTAAATTCGTAAAGTACCGAAGACGGTGGGGCGTTCTAAGGCGTCTTGATACGGTCTTCTCTACTGCGACACTCTACTTCAAGCATAACAAGAAGCTTGGGCTTGGGGCGTTCGTCTATTCTATGGTGATTACAATACCAAGCATGTTCCTCAACGGCATGGCGCTATATGTCACAATGCTTGCATTTGGAATCCCTCTTGATTTCTCGCAGATACCAATAGTAATATTCATTTTCTCGTCGTCGCTTGTGCTTGGGATGGTGACAGGCATACCTGGAACCCTTGGGGTTACCGACGCGGCGCTTATAGGGCAGCTGCAGATATTTTTCCCTGCGACCATAAGCCTCTCTGCGGCCTCAGCCATAACCATCTTCTTTAGGATAGCTAGTGTGTGGTTCGTGCAGGGCTTCGGGCTTGTGGCGCTGATATACACTATGCGTTACTGGAAGGATTAGGAGAAGCGCTTAACCGACTCCTCTTCGGCAAAGCTCATCTGGGATGGCACTATCATAGATAATATCCTGCCCGAAAGGTCTCTGGCCAGGCTTGGGATCTTTGAGAACTCTATATATTTTATGGATTGGGACGCCCTTCCGATATCGGCAAGTATGAGAACCTTCTTTTCTAGAGCGAGTATGCCCTCCTTGTCGGCCATATTGATTATCTGCTTGGCCTGCTCTATAGGCATGGGGGCAGTTCCTGTAGGCGAATTGAGGTCGAATAGGACGAGCGTGTGCTCCTTGTTTGCCAGGTTCCTTGCAATTACGTCCATAAATGAGGTCGGCTTATAGTGCTCGCTCCAGAATGGGATCGTTGTTGTCGGACCAAACTTGTATATGTCAAGCCCGCTCTCACCTATGCCTGCTGAGAATATTGAGGATGAATGGAACACTCTTGTCTCTATTCCGCGACTTGCGGCTTCATCCAGTATTATGTGGTGCGTGGTTGCTACCAGCGGATCGCCTATAACAAGTATTGCGACATCGAGCCTTGATGCGTCTTTTATGGTATCGGCTAGTTTCTCCTCCATGCGGCTGCGGCCGATTGGGATAATCTCCTTCCCTGTGGCGTCGCTTATGTACTTGAGGCTCTCGCTGCTGGTTATGGAGGTGTAGGTGTCTGCATATACTATCTGAGCGTTCTTTAGGAATTCGAGGGCCTTTATTGATATGTCCTTTGCATCAAGACCTATTCCCACAAGCGCGAGCATTAGAACCTGCCCTTAGTCCTTTATTCCGTCAGGCGTTATCTTTATCACTGCCTCTCCCTCCGGCATGTTGGGAGAGTCAACAAGCCTCACTATCCTCTTGTCCTCCTTCGACTTGCGCATGTAGAGTCTGGTGGTTGCGGCGTGCGCAACTATGTTTCCTCCCACCGGTGTGGTAGGGTCGCCGAAGAGTATTGCTGGGTTGTCCATCACCTGATTTGTTATGTATACCGCAAGATCGTAGGTATCGGCCAGCTTCTGGAGCTTGTGTATGTGCATGTTGAGCTTGCCCTGCCTCTCGTTTAGCGCCCCCCTGCCAACGTACTCTGACCTGAAGAGCGACATGAGTGAGTCTATCACTATAAGCTTCACGTTGCTCTCCCTGACGAGCTTGTCTGCGCGTTCTATGGCCAGTATCTGCTGGTCTGAGGTTGTGGCCCTTACGACTAGTATGTTTTCTAGAGCGGACTTTGTATCCATCTCTGCGGCCTTGGCTATCTGCTCTATCCTGTCAGGCCTGAATGTGCCCTCTGTGTCTATGAATAGCGTCTTTCCCCCAAGACCACCCTGTTCTACGGGCCTTTGGACATTGACTGATAGCTGGAAGCCCAGCTGCGTCTTTCCGGAGGCGAACTTGCCGTAGGCCTCAGTTATGGCATTGGCCTCTACTCCGCCCCCTAGCAGCTCATCAAGGCTCTTTGCGCCAGTATGTATCCTTCCAAGGGACTTTCTCTTTGCATCGACCTCGGACGCCGTCTTGAACTCCAGCGTGGTAGCCTGCTTTGCGGCATCAACTGCCTGCTTTGCGGCATCCAATTTCATTCCGGTAAGCTCTGCCAGCTCGTGGGGGGATGCCGTTGCTATCTTCTCTATAGTATCATAGCCTAGCTGCTTGAGCTTTTCAGCGGTGGTCGGACCGACTCCTGGAAGATCTTCAAGTTCCTTTATGCCCTTTTCCTTTGCCATAGTAATATTACACCTTTTTTAATAAGAAGAAAGCAGAGATATTACTCAACGAAAGAATATAAATCCCTTCTTGGGGGCAGCGCCTAGGCGACTTTCAATCTATACACAAAAAAGATGGGCAGCGCTGCTTGTCGAGGTAAATGAGAATAAAAAGGAAGAGGCCAGCAACACGCATAAATGCTTGTGCTGGCAAGGCGACCAGTTATACTCCTCCATGATAGAGAACTCGTAATTGTATATGAATAACTGGCTTTAAAAGGCTTACTAAATAGTGGAAGTAGAACTGGTTTTTTCCATTGATTTGGAAGTATTGGGGCTTTATTAGGGTCTTTTTAGGGCCGATATCTCGGCCTTGGCCTGCTCCTCTTTTGTCGTCGCCATCTTGCGCTTTTGGTCACGTCTTAACCTGCGCAGCCTGTTGGCATCGACCGCGGCCATGAAACCGAATGTCGCTGCGCCGCCTCCGGCTATCATTGAAAGGGCTGGAGAAGATGCAAGAAGTAGCGATACCACGGTAACCGCCGCGGCTATGCCTGCGACCTTACCATCGAACCTTAGGAACAGGTGTTCCCAGTTTTCCGTGGTCTTTTGCGCCATCCCATTACAGATATCTCTTGTGTTTTTGAGTATTTAAGCTGTTTCTACGAATTGCAACAAAAACTGCGTTGCGGCTGGTCAGAAAAAGACAAGAAGGCTTTTAAAATAGATGATTTATAAAGCATTTATGGCATCGCTTTTCACGCTTGATGTAAGCGGATCGCTGCTTGCTGTGGCTTTTGGAATAATCATCTTCTACCTTGGGCTGGGGATGTGGTGGTTCTTCATAGCAGTGCTTATTGATTTCCTTGTACTATCAGCTCTTGCAACGCATGCCAAGGAGGATGCCAAGAGCACCCTCAAAGGGTATGAAAAGACGCGCAGCTGGAAGAATGTAGTTGCAAATGGGCTAATTCCTGTCATTATGGTTGCGCTCTACTTCACATCGCAGACTTACTGGAGTTTTGGCCCGCAATATGCCCAGATAATGATGTTTGCTTTTGTGGCTAGCGTAGCTGCAATAACTGCAGATAAGTTCGCCAGTGAGTTTGGCGTGCTTGGAGACCAAGAGCCAAAAGATATCCTGACAAGCAAGAAGGTAAGGCGCGGAACTTCTGGCGGCATAACCTGGTTTGGCAGTCTAGTTGGCCTTGCAGGAGCGTCCCTTATAGGATTGACAGTATTTGCGCTTGGTGGATCTGTTGTGGTTTTTGCGGCCGTTGTTGTTGGAGGGGTATTTGGAAACCTTATAGACTCGCTTCTTGGTCATTTTGAGGAGATGAAGATAGGCAACAAGTATACATCCAATCTTGTCTGTTCGGCTGCCGGGGCCGTCTTCTGCGGCGCAATGTTGCTGCTTCTTCCTCTCAATCTACTACTGTGAGCCAGGAGAGGTACTTCTTGTCCTTACCGTGGACAACGTCTGAGTACTTGTCCTTTAGGGCACTTGTTATCGGGCCGGTGGACCCGTCTCCAAGAACCCTTGAATCTATAGACGAGATTACTTCAACCTCCGCTGCGGTACCAGTAAAGAACGCTTCGTCACTTGTATAGAGCTCCTCGCGCCTTATGTCGCGTTCCTGAACGGGTATCTTTAGGTCTCCTGCGAGTCTTATTATCGTGTCGCGGGTTATTCCAAGAAGTATGTCGGAAGATTTTGGAGGGGTTATTAGCACGCCGTCCTGAACGACAAAGATGTTGTCGCCCGGCCCCTCTGCAACGGTCTTGCCGCCATTTGAAAGGAGTATGGTTTCATCGTATCCGGAATCCTGGGCGTCTTTTGAGGCAAGTATGGAATTTATGTAGTTTCCGCTCGCCTTGGCTTCCGCAGGAAGTATTGCCGAGTTTATCCGTTGCCATGACGAGACTTTACACCTTAGCCCCTTTGCGTGCGAGCCATAGAGGCCTTTATACGGCACTGCGGCTATTGCTACGCTTGTTGTTAGTCCGCGCACATTAAATCCTATACCTATGGAATTGTAGAATCCAAATGGCCTTATGTAGCCTTCCCTGATGCCATTCTTCGAGACTGTCTCAAGTATCGCATCCTCGAATTGTTTTGGAGTTATCTTGAGGGGCATGGCATAAATCCTGGCACTGTTAAAGAATCTCTTTGTATGTTCCTTGAGCCTGAAGACTGCCGGACCATTGTCTGTTTCATAGAACCGTATTCCCTCGAATATGCCGCTGCCGTATTGCAGGGAGTGGGTTAGTATGTTGACTTTTGCATCCTCGAACTTCACGAACTTTCCGTCAAACCACACATAAGAAGATATCGCCATTTTAACACAGAAGTATTTGACATTAAAAATATTAAAGGATTGGCTTGGTGGTGTGCGCCGACCGGGATTTGAACCCGGGCTATTGCCTTGGGAAGGCAAAGTCCTACCAGGCTAGACTATCGGCGCGCAGTTCTATTCCTATCTTTAGCTTAATATATTTTCGCTGAAAACCCTTTTTATGAAGTTTTGGCTTGCCGCGCTTTTCGTGTTTGCTGTTGGGACAACCAATGCGTACCAATACCTCACTGCTGGGGGATTTCTATACAACAACATAACCATAGGCAACAACATGAGCATCGTGTCTGGGATTGATTCGGGCGGGCCGCTGCAGATGATCATACTAAAGTCGTCAAGTTTCAGGCGGTGGTTTTATGGATATCCGACGCAATTGCTTGTGAACGAGACTGTTGGGTCGGGCATATATGTAAAGAACCTGTCGGCTGGAAGTTATGTGGTGATATTGAGCGTAAAGTACCCTGAGAATGTTTCGTCGTTTTCATTTGGAATACAGCGCGGGTTAGGTAAGGTAATAACCGTAGCTGGCACGTACAGATACCCGGTTTATCTTGGAAACTACAGCCTAGTTAACGTCTCTTTGCTCACAGACAAGAACTTCAGAAAATTCCCAATATCGATAAACTTTTCCGGGCAGCTGGGCTTCCTTAATGGAGATGGCAACTACGACTCGATGTATAACATATCACTTAACCGTGGGGAACATTACTTTACCATATATTCGACAACGCCAACGGAGGCTTTCTTGGTTGTGAAATCGCAGAATCAAACGATAGACCCTCTTGGTGGATTCCTTAGCGGGGAGAGCTATCCGGTCGGCGTTGTTAGTTATGGTGTATTCAACAAATCCGGGACCTTGCTGCCTTATCAAATATCTACAGGCGGGGTGGTGGGTGATGCAAACATTTCCGACATGAGCGCTCATGACTTCAATCTATCGGACAATAATTCGGCGTTTGGCGCAAGCTTGCAGCTCAATATAGAGATGAATACGAAGATGGGGGGTAAAAACCGCGTTTTCTGGATACAAAATGTTGTGGACTTCAACACCAGCAAAAAAAGCTATTACTTTGTGAGCAACATATGGAACAACACCTACCCTACGGCCAACATGGAAAACGGGACTGTTGTTGGAAAGGGGAACATCACTGTTTGCGGGGTTTGCGGCAACCAGGCCTTCTATGCATATTCTTACCCAGAATACTTGTTCAATTACTCCTTGCCTTTCAACATAAAACTAGTTATACTTGAAAACCAAACAGCGAATGGCACGCTAGATTCTTTCGGATATCAGGTGCTTGAGAATGGTAGCTCCGGTTCGGGCCCTTTGGTGTTCTATGACCGTGTGCTCTTTCCCGGCGCCGTAAATTCTAGCTTCCTTGTCACGCCGTTCTACTTTACTCCAGGTATTGGAAACCTTAGCGGCAACTATTATGATGCAGAATTGGTATTCGGAGGAGAGTCTGGAGGCGCGCAGTCATATTTCAACAGGCTTGCGGCGACTGCTTGGATATACTATTATGTGAATGGAACGCTGGTGCCTTTCCCCTCTGCATATACGTTCGGTGAGGATACGGCTGAAACCGCCGCGAATTTAAGAACAGTAACTTCAGGATATGGAAACGGGGGGTTCATAACCACCGGCAGGCTTAATCCGAATGAACAGATAGTTGTGGATGGAAGGATAAATAGCACTGCGCATAGCATACAGAATGCGTCGGGCGTGGAGAAGCAGCCTACGACCACCGTGCAGGGCTCCGGGCAGGGGGCGCTTTTGGGTCAAATATCGCAGACGAGTGCGCTGGTAAATTACATCGCCGTGGTGCTCATACTGCTTGCGCTAATTATGCTATTTAGAATGATAGTAAGAAGGAGATGAAGGCTTATCGTATGTATGGGAAGTTCTCCTTGTGCGGGGCTTCCTGGAGTTTTTGTGAATCTTCTATTTCCTTTATCATCCTGTCTGTCTCCTTCTTTATCTTGTCGATGTTCTCGAGATTTATGCTTATGCCAAGGATATTTTTGATGGTTTCCAACACGGCTCTTGCTGAGTTTGCATCTATCTCCAGTGCGCCAGTCTCTCCCATTATGCACGCTGCGTGAATTTTGTGCTTCTTTGCAAAGGTTACTATCATTCCGGCCGAGCCCCATATGGCTCCGTTAGTTTGGCCGAAAATCACGCCTTTCTTCGAAAGAGCCTCTTTGGTCTGTTTGTCGGTGGCGACGCCGAACACTTTTGGGCTGTGCACGTATTGGCCGCCGGAACTATAGCCGCCTATGGTGTAGAGCGTGCGTCCGCCGAGCTTCTTGAAGAACTTAACTATTTTCTCATTTATCTCGTACTGGCCTTCTGGTGTTGCGGCCTGCGTGTCTCCAAGAAGTATTATTACTGTGCCCTTCTTGGTGTCCTTTGAATAGAAACGGTTGCTTATGAGCCGAGTGTAGCCGCTACGTAGCATTATTGTTTGGTGTATAAAGTGTGGCGAATATAATGTTGCAAACCTTTTTGCTCCGAGCTCGTTCCTCAGGTACTCTGCGACGAGACTGCCGACACTACCTATACCAGGAAGACCTACTATCATAACCGGGGACTTGAACTTTGCACTTTTCTTATAGTATATTTTCGTCTTGTTCATTGCGGCGCCTGTACTTTTATGCTCTTCATTGAGAACTCTAGGTTCTTGTGCTTCTCGAATATGCTCTGGGCAGATTTTATCTTTTCCTCTGCTTTGAGATAGCTTGAGTCTGTGGCCATAAGCCGGTATTTTGGTGCGCCCATATATAGCACGTCTACGCCCTTCTTCTCTATCTCCATCAGCGCTTCTTTGATTGAATTCAGCCCGGATTTTGTGTTGGTTGTAGTAAGGTCGACACTGTAGGCGACGGTGTATGTTCTTGGTTTTATTGTCTTTGCCACAAGAGTGTAGAGCGCCTGCTTGAACTCCTTTTCCTTTATGTCGGATAGTGGGTCTTTGCCTTCGAATATTGCATTTACGAGTTCGTTGTATGTTTTGGCGTGTTTTGATAGTTCAAGCACCAGTGTGTCTTTGGATGCTTCTTGCTTTGATGCGGCGAGGGCTTTGTTGACCATCCCTTCTGCTCTCTTTTCAAGGCTGTAGTCGTTTATCTTGTCCTTCTTGTCTTTCCCAGTGGCTTTCTTTAATGAGATGTCCACGGACCGCTTTTCAGGATCTACAAATATGACCTTGGCGACATCCTGCTGGCCTTCTTTTATAAATTCATGTATGTTTTTAATCCATCCTGAAGAGACTTCGGATATAGGGAGGTATGAATCCATATTGTATTCTGTAAGCCTGCAGTATGCCCCGTGCGGCATTATTTTCGTTATTTTTATTATTACAAAGTCCCCAACGGCGGGAAGCTCTTTTGGTATTATCAATTGCTTACCTGCTTATTTCTATCTTCTTTTTGGTCCTCATCCCGACTACTTTTTCCCCGACATTCTTACAGGTCTGGCACTCGATCATTACTTTTTGTTTCTTTCCTAGCTTCTTGGGGTGAATCTTGGGCTCGATGCTTCCGACATAACCTTTAATGGCGCGGTTGTGCCTCCTTGTTCCTAAGCTTGATCCCCTCTGGGACTTCTTGTTGTAGTTCTTAACCGTGTGCTTGGTGTGTTTGTTGCATTTTTGGCAATACGTCATTATCTCTTTGCTTATTTTCATATCTATCAACTTAGTCTATCGTTTCTCCGAGTTTGTTTTCTACCATGAATTTTGCGTCGGTGCGGTCATATACATAAATTATTTCGTTTTGTTCGTATGGTCCAAGTTTGTTGCCTGACGGGGCAACTATTTGAGGTATTGTGCTTAATACCTTGAGCTTGGACGGTTTCGAATCGCCGCCGCTTTTGTTTACTATGTTTTTTATTTGTATATATAAATCTTCGTCTTCTGCGGGGAGTGGGCGTGGCGGCTCCTTGTTATAGGCAAGGTATACTAGTATTTTTTGTGTCCTCCGATCTCTTATTGTAGTATAGAGTTTGAACAGGTTTTTGTATTCGTCGCTGTTTGGAGAGCCGTACGTTTTGAGTTTTTCGTTTATTTTAATGTAAAATTCTTTGGGAAGCGGGGTTATTTCTCCTGATTTTTGCTCTAATTTTAACAGATTGTTAAGTCCGTTTACGCTTACGTCTACATCCAAATTATCACCAGGGTTCAATTCCACTATTTTATCTCTTTACCGCGCTGCCGACTATTATTATATCTTTAAACGAATAGATACATATACATAATATAATAAAAGAACCACGAATAGTGGAATTGCGGGGTGTTACTGTTTAATAGCGAGGGAAGGATTTGAACCTCCGATCTCCGGGTTATGAGCCCGGCGGGCACTCCAGGCTACCCTACCTCGCTTCGTTTACTAATAAGAAACACTAAGATATAAAACCCAAAGCCCGAAAGCAGCAGACTTACAATACAACTGCATTTAAAGGTTTAAATATCTAAACGCACATAATCTCCTATCAGCTCAAAAACACGCGACATATACAAATTAACAAAAACCAACCCGTATTTTGCTAAAAATTATAGTGTTTATATACGAGTTCATACACTATTAATAACACGTTCCAATAAAGGTGAAACCTTGCCCAAGACAACCAACACGCACAAGAAGCCGTCCCAAAGACACACTAAGAAAGCTTCAAAGAAGCCCTCAAAGAAGCACGCCACACATACTAAATCAACAAAACGCCTAGCAACCCCTCCAAAACCCAAAAAGCTTTCGAAGAAAGAGCAAGAAGTAGTGATAGCAAGAGAGCGTCTGCTAGAGGAAACCAGGCGATCCGCATACCTTTTAGAGAATAAGAGCTTTACACAGCACATATCGAATAATGTAGGAATGCTCGCCCCACAGATACTGAGGGAACTAGCAAAGAACTCGAAGACAGACGAGGAGATAGCCAGCCAGCTCAATATAAAGGTAAATGATATAAGGCGGTCATTGAACCTTATGAATGGATACAGCATAGTAAAGTATGATGTGAATAAGGACAACAAAGGCTGGTTGATATTCAAGTGGAAGATAAACAACGAGAAACTCGAATCTTACATAAATAAAATAGAGAGCGAGATGACAAAGTCGAGCGAACCAAACCTGCCAGGAGATTGCAACGACTTTTTCATGTGTAAAAAATGCTATTCTGACCAAAAGGTCATATTGCCTTTCGATACGGCTTTTGAGTCCGGCTTTAACTGTGAAAGCTGCGGAAAGCCCTATACTATATTGAACAAGGAAGAGACAGTGGCGCTCTTCCAGCAGGCCGCAAAGCAGTAAAGACGCCCGACACCGGCCAGGCCAAACGCCGCGCCAAAGCACAAACATGATGATAGTATGTCTGCTATAAAAACAACAACAGCACAAAAACTAACCGCTATTAAGTTTGTGGATATAGAGTCACCATACTCAGCACCAACCAAAGCCGATGTAAAAAGAAACATACGGTACGCGCGTGCAGCAGTAAGGGACTGCCTTCTAAAGGGAGAAACACCATATGCATCCCACTTATTCTTCACGCAAACAGGGATACTCGACGACAACATCATTGAAGATCGGGAGCGCGGCATAAATGCAGGAAAATATATAATACAGAAACTAGGCGCAATTACCGTCGTGTATACCGACCTTGGCATATCAAAAGGAATGGAATTTGGAATCGAGCTTGCAAAGAAGGACGGACGGAGGGTCGAGTTCAGATCCATAGGCAAAGAATGGGAATCCATATTTCTAATACATGAAAACACACATTCACAGAGCGGTTTATGGTAACTTGACTGGTTTTTCCTTCAGATTCTTAATAGACCCGGAAACACCAAAAGTATAAAATCCAACACGTTTTCCAGCGACATTCTTGATAAAAGACACGGCAAGCACGAGGCCGTCCTCAAATCCCCTATTCACTCTAATTACAATCCCAGCGTTCCCGCAGTCTACTATCTTTGGATTTGCCTTAACATACTCCACGCCACCCATCTCAACGCGCAAGGCACCCAGGAATGCATCTAACAATCCCCTATCAGAAAAGTCGAGAATCTCCGACGCGCCTATCCTTACATATCTGCTCTTCTGCCTAGTTATCATAAGACATCACCAACAAGTCCAAAATCACGTCTTCCGTCAAGGATTAGTCCGGACACTGCGCCTAGTTGTCGGCCAGAAAGAATTTCCATACCCGAGCGGGCCATGGTGATTATTCTAACTTCTGCCCCTGCCTTTCTTGAAGCAAGCACAATCTTTCTTAGTCTTCCAAGCTCAGCGCCGCGCTCGGCCATCCCAACACTAAGCAGCCTACCAACAGGCACAAACACCTTTTTTTTGTACTCAACTACCCGCTCAAGCACCGCCTTAGTAAGATTCCCTCCAGCAAAGATTATACCTAAAACCTCAGGGCTGCGCACGCCACTTATCAGCACACCCGGGTCATCGCTCATTATTATCTGTAGCTTTCCATTCTGTACTGGCTTTTCAAAAACAAATAGGTCCTTGCCTACTACAAATACCTTCTGGATTCCCAACCGCGCCGCAAGGTCCCGGTCAATATCAAAAGAGACTATGTCCGAGCATTTCATCGGCACACCTAAAACCAAGCGCGATTACTATCCGCCCCCCTGCGCCTCCTTGTAAAGTTCTGTAATCTTATCACTAAGCTGCTTCTCCTTAGCCTTCATTTCATTGAATTGTTTTGTTATTGACGTTATCCTGGTTTCTGAAAGTTCAGTTCTGTCCTTTAGATCGGTAAGCGCCTTCTCCTTCGTGGTCTCGACTATGAGTCCGCCCACGCTAATATACACCTTGCCCAAAGCCGCACTAACCTCCTCATTTGCCCTTTCAAACTCTGCCTTCTGTGCCTTTAGCTGTTCAAGCTGTATGGCATATACCCTGAGCTGCTCCTGCAGCATCTGATAATCTCTCAAAAGTTTCTCAGCTTCCTGCTCGTTTTGCTGCGCCATACAATCACTTATATAAATTTAAAGTAATATGTAGTTATAACATTAATTATTTAACCCTATATTTACATCTGACAAGAGGCCCGGCATGGATCTTAACGAAGCATCTCTAATAGAGAATGAAATAACAATAAGGAACCTTAGGCTTACAAGCGAGGTTCTAGAAACCAGGAGATCGGCTATACGCTGGCTAGCCCTTTCTCTAGGAATAATAAACCCTGGCGAGTCAAGGCTGAGCTCTCTCGCAGTACTCGACGCACTAGTTAATTTTCAGTTCATAAAGAATGCAGATCCCACCGTAAAGGAGCTGATAGAGTACATAAACAAGAACTGGGAAGAGATAAATGAGAAGACACTAAGGTATCACCTGCTTAGAATGAAAAAAATGGGATATGTTGAGAACAACCAGGGCAAGTTTTACTTCAAACCGCCAAACACTGGGGACAGATTCGATGCAAACAACTGGGCAATAGGTATCTTCGAGTCAAATTACACGGACATTGCAGGCAAGGTGGGCCAGGTAATAAAGGATGTTAAGAGCAAAGCAGGTGTAGCATGATGGCTGAAATAAAAGAAAAGTATCTTTGGGGAGCATTCATATTACTAGTCATAATCGGGTCATTGTATCTTAGATATTATTATCAGCCACAGATTTCAATATCTGTAAAGATGCTCCCGGCCAGCCCCGTCTATCCCTATCAGATAGTCTCCATCCCAATATCTATTACTAACACGGGCGGTTCAACGATAAATAACATCTCAATGGGTGTTTATGTAAATGGAAACATAACACAGACATACAAAGCGTATCTACCAGCAGGAAAACAGGCATTAGTGTACTACAACTTCACCCCAAAAACCGCCAATCCTTACTCAATCTCAGTGGTTATGGACCCGAGCAAGCTCTACAACATACCAGACAGGCAGGCCGCACAGAATTCTACAGAAATCACACCGCTTGTGCCTCAAAAACCCGCCCCATATTCTGACTTTCCAGCCAACCCTCCCGGAGGGCAGGACATATTCTACATGAATCCACGCGGCTACATCGCAACACTCTACTTCGATAACTTCACAAAATACTTCTATCTCACTGGCTCAAACCAGGCAAACAACTTCCTATACCCTGCCCTAGACGTCTTTTCATCGTACATAAACCAGCTTGCAGTATCCCATGCCTATTATTCCAACTACAGCCTAACATCAATATGGGTAAACGGGTATGTTACTCCGGCAGCCTTCGACGCCGCAGCAGAAGGCTGCGCGATCGTGCCGGTCGGGATCGAAAGGCTCGATCCGGATCGAAGCATCCCGCGGCGACCTCACCGCGACGCGACGGTTTTCCGGTGACGCGCGAACGCCGCTTTCAGC
>DAIDLJ010000007.1 GCA_027449585.1 Microcaldota archaeon
AAATCGGTAGCGCTTGAACTCGGCTCACGTAACATACGCTGCAATGCTGTAGGAGGACTCTTAAGGTGGTCCTGGTAGGCATAATCCTGCTTGGCATTCTTGGATTTGTAATCTACCTGATAATAAACAATATTATACTTGCTTCTCCTTAAGAACATCGGCACGTGTTCGCCGTGTTTTTATGAATATAAAGATAGACTATACAAGAAGTGCCCAGGACAATGCCGACCAGTACTTCCGGCTCTCTAAGAAGCTAAAGAAGAAGGTGGAAGGGGCTTCTATTGCAATATCCAACCTTGAAAAGAAGAGGGACGAGATGGCCTCAAAACCCGCCAGGCAGATACGGATGAAGCGACTGGTGGCGAAGAAGTGGTACGAGAAATTCAATTGGTTCACAACTAGCAACCTGATGCTTGCCATAGGCGGAAGGAGCGCATTGCAGAATGAGACGATAAACTCGAAGCACTTCGAGAATAACGATCTCTTCTTCCACGCGGACGTTTTTGGCGCATCGGTGGTGGTTCTAAAAGAAGGGATAAACTCCACGCGCGAGATACGCGAAGAGGTCGCGCAGTTTGCAGCATGCTTCTCAAAGGCATGGGAAAGCGGCGCGGCATCTGTAAATGTCTACTCGCTAAAGCGTGACCAGGTCTCCAAGTCAAAGGAGCACGGATCCCTTGGAACCGGAAGCTTCCTGCTCGAAGGTGAAAGAGAGTGGTTCAAGGGTGTTGCGCTGGAACTGGCAGCCTACATGGATCATGAAGGCGCATTCCATGTTGTTCCGATGCAGACCTGCGTATCGCTCAAGATAAGGAAATATCTGCTGCTAAAACCAGGCAACACAAAGAAGTCCGACGCCGCAAAGACCCTTGCATCAAAGCTTGCCTTCGATGACCTGGATTACATAATGCAGCATCTGCCTGCTGGTGGATTCTCTATAAGAGAAACATGATCACGGTAATAAGATGTTCTTTGGAAGAAAGGAGACTGTAGAGCCATTACCGCTACCATCACTTTCTGCCCTGCTCGACCAGCTTTTCAACAAGAAGATGCGGCCTTTAGAGGAGAGATCGCAGGGGATAATAAGGGAGCTGCGCATGGCACACGGTCAGTTTATCAGCACATGCCTTGCATTCGAGAAGCTAGATGCTGAGCCGTACACCGAAGACATCTGGATGCCCAATATAAACGCGATAAAGAGCAACAAGGCGCAGTATGCAGCGGCATTGACAGATATCGCCAGCCACCTTGACCTGGAAGCGGATTCATCGATGAATATATACTCCAGATACCATGCCATTCTCTCAAATGTGGAGCAGATGATGAACAGCATCATTAGGACAAACTCGAAGTTCAAGCAGTCATTCTACTGCTACTCGCGCTATCTGGGCGGGTTCAAGAAGGCATCCGCATATCTGGATAGGCTTATACTACTGTTCAGAAGCGAGCTCGAGAAGAGGTCTGCAGAGTTCGCCCAGTATACCCTAATAAAGGAGCACATATCGCAGCTAAAAGCCCAAGGATCCGAGCTTGAAGCGCTTAATGAGGCAATCGCTGCCCTAAGGTCAAATTCAAAACCAATAGATAATGATCCGGTAGAGAAGATTGAATCTGAGACGAAGAAGAAGCTATCTGATAAGTCAACGGAGCTATTGGCGATAAGGGAAGAGGCATCAAGGATCTCGAGCAGGATAAGCCTGCTCACCGCGCCGCTAGAGCGGCCCTCAAGGAAGCTAGACCATCTCGCACTTAGGAAAAAGTCGCTGCATCTATTCCTAGAAGACCCTATCGGTGCCATAAAGGACGAGTCCGAATACCATGATTTCATGGAGCTATTACACGATCTCGAGAAGAATGTTGCTTCCGGCGCCATAGAGTCAAAAAACCCACAGGAGCTCTCAAATTCGATATCAATCCTGCTTAACTCAGATATCTACTACCTGATAACTTCCCTGAAGGATCTGGATCATAAACGGCTTGAGGTACATGCGCAGATAAGGGAGCTTGATAGAATACTCGAGGAGCTTTATTCGGGAAGAAGAAGCGTTGCAAATGCGCATCAGCAGATACTGCTTATGGAAGTCGAGATAAAACGAATCTTAAGTTCAAGGCAGTCTCTAAAGGATGAGATAGAGAAGGGATTCTCCCTAAACTATGGAAAATTAATCTCTATAACGGCCTAGTCCCGTAAGCACTGTCACTTTTTCTTCTTTCCACGCGCTATTGCTTTTTTAATGAAGTCCTGTGCACGTGCCGCATCATCCCATCCTTCAAGCTTGACCCACTTTCCAGGCTCGATGTTCTTGTAATAAGAATAGAAGTGCACTATCTTTCCCTTTATTGATTCGCTTAGGTCCTTGATGTCCTGTATGTGTGCAAGCTCCGGATCCACCTTCTCCACAGGCACGGCCATTATCTTAGTATCCACTCCTTCCTCGTCACGCATGAGCAGTACCCCTATGGGCCTTACCATCACCATCGTCCCGCTATTGAACGCGGCAGAACTTATGACCATTATGTCGATCGGATCGCCATCCTCACCAAGAGTCCCAGGCACGAAACCGTAATTATACGGGTAGACCATCGATGTAAATAGTATTCTGTCGACCTTTATCACGCCCGTCTTTTCATCCAATTCGTACTTTATATTACTGCCTCTGGGTATCTCTATGAACGCACGGACCTTTCTTGGTGCCTCCTCTCCTGCATCTAGCTCCAACATGTTAACACAGTACAATATTTTCAAGAAAGATTTAAAGCCTTTCTCAAGCCAATAGCAGCATGCAGACAAAGTATGTCGTGATTCTAGGCTCGCTTATGAGCGGCCTTGGCAAGGGAGTCGTCACGTCATCGCTCCTCAAAATATTCGATTTCTACGATTACAAGGCCCTTCCGATAAAATTCGATGGATACCTCAATTTCGATTCAGGCACCATGAATCCATTCCAGCATGGCGAGGTCTTTGTCCTTGACGACAAGAGCGAGGTCGACATGGACTTTGGCATATACGAGCGCTTTCTTGGAAGGAGCCTGACAGGGGACCTCTCGATAACCGGGGGCAAGCTCTTTGGCTCAATAATATCAAAGGAGCGCCACGGAAGCTATCTGGGCGAGACGGTCCAGATAATCCCGCACGTCACAGACCAGATAATAAAAAGCGTAGAGAAGGTCGCCGCAGAAAAGAAGCCCCACGTGATGGTGATCGAAGTGGGCGGGACCGTGGGCGACATAGAGAACAGCTACTTCATAGAGGCGATGCGCCAGCTTGCGCTAAAGCATGAGGTCGTATTCATAAACCTCACCTATCTTCCGACTCTGGATGTGGTCGGCGAGCAGAAGACCAAGCCAGCGCAGATAGGCTTTAGGCTCCTGCTCCAGGACGGCATACGCGCAAGCTTCATAATATGCAGGTCCTCGTCAAAACTACTTGACAGCACAAAGGAGAAGCTTGCGCTGTTTGCGAACCTAACAAAAGACAGAATAATCGACGACCAGGATCAGGCCACCCTCTACAACCTTCCGCTCCACTTCATGGATATTGGCTTTGACAGGCTGCTATTGAAGGACCTTGGCCTGAAGTCCGACAGGCTCAATCTGCCAAAAGTATCCGAGTGGAACAGTAATGTGGAAAAGACAGTAAGGCCAAAGGGCGAGGTCAATATAGCGATAGTCGGAAAGTATACGCATCTTAAGGATTCATATGCAAGCGTAAAGGAGTCTGTCATACATGCAGCTTTGAAGCATGATGTCAGGGCGAACATCGACTGGGTGGAGTCGTCAGATTTCGAGAAGAAATCAGATTTCGAAAGGATCAACAATGCAGACGCTGTGATCGTGACAGGAGGTTTTGGGAAGCGCGGCACAGAAGGAATGATAAACATAATAGAGCACGCGCGCAGGGAAAAAATACCATATCTTGGCCTTTGCCTGGGCATGCAGCTCATGGCAGTAGAGTATGCGAGGAATGTAGCGGGGCTTAAGGATGCGAATTCGGCAGAGTTTAAGCCTGATGCAAAGAATAGGATAATAGTTCTTTTAGATTCGCAAAAGAGGATAACGGACAAGGGAGGCACCATGCGTCTTGGCGCCCAGGAGTGCGTGCTCACAGACACGCAGTCCATAGCCTACAGGTCGTATCGCTCAAAGAGGATAAGCGAGAGGCACCGGCACAGGTACGAGTTCAACAACCAGTATCTTGAACTGCTCAAGAAGAACGGTCTGAAGATAACAGGAATGACTCCTGACCGGTCCCTTGTCGAGTTCATAGAATGGAAAGACTCATTTGGGATAGGCACTCAGTCTCATCCTGAACTAAAGTCAAGGTTCGAGAATCCATCCCCACTCTTCCTAAGCCTTATCGGAGCCGCAAAAGAGAGGAGAAAGTCTAAGTCTAACTGAAAAATGATCTGAAGAGAAGCAGGCCCTGCCTTATTCCTGCCTTTGAAGCACCATACTTTCTGACACCAAAAGAGTATGGCACCTCTCCAACACTCATCTCCTTGTTCCCAACGCACTTCATGAAGTCAAATAGTATCTTGTATCCTCCGTCAACGAACCTGCCCCTGTTCTCCTTGTAGGTTTTTACGAAAAGTCTCCTGTCCACTCCAAAGAAGCCTGAGAATATGTCATCGCACCTGCTCCTTCCTGTTGCGACAAGTATCCCATAGCCTATCCATATGAGCACCTTTGATATGATCTTCCTGTGCACCTCCCATTTCCTCACATCCGCCCTCACTGCGACTACCAGGTCATCTCCCGCTGCAAGTTTTGCTGCAACCTTCCCGACTACCTCAACCGGATGCTGCAGGTCTGCGTCCATTACTATGCAATATCTGGTCCGGCTATCTCTTATCCCGTCAACTGCGCTTGCGGTAAGCCCTCTCTTAAGTCCTGCGCCACGCCTGTCAAAGAACGACACCTTCCTGTTTCTCCTTGATATTCTTCTGACTATCTCCGGCGTGCCATCAACAGATCCGTCATCAGAGACCAGAATGCTTATGCCTTCGTAGCTCAGGAGCAGCCTCTGTATCAAAGTGCCTATCGTCTCCTTTTCATTTAGGGTCGGAAGTATTACAGTAAATTCATCATATCTCATTTAGCCACCAAGCCGCAAAGGCGGCCATACAGATACTGCGAATAGCCAAAGAAGCCGTCGAATACCTTGCTCACTCTTCCAAGCCTGTTTGTCGCATTGCGCATTGCTATTATGTCCTTCTCGTCCATAGCCCTGAAGAGTATGAGCAATGCCGGGTATATTGCAACTGCAACTACGCCAGTTATCGCAAGTTCTGTAAGGTATATCAGCGGTATGTGCTGGAGCAGTATGAAGTCGTTTATGATGGTGTACACTATCAGAAGTATTGCGCCAAGCACTAGGTTTGTGATGTAGAGCAGCAAGAGCTTCTTGGTTTCAAGCCTTATTCCAAAGTGCGTGCGGGCATCCCGTGCGAAAAATATCGCCTCTATCGCATTGCCAAGGAAGAATATCGTGAATATGGCCCCTATCACCTGGAACTTAGGCACAAGCAGTATCATGAATACCAGCTGGAAGACTGCCGATACAAAATTCACCATCATGACGCTCTTAGTATGATTGCCGGATATAAGCAATTCGCTTATGTACGTGCCGAAAAGTCCTATCATCGTGCCAAGTGCTATGAGGGTCAGAAAGAACGGCGCAGTCGCGTATTTGCCTCCGACCAGAAGGTTCATTCCCGGAGCGGCCATGACCCCAACGAATATTATCAAAGGCAGCATCGGTATTAGCGCGAAATGTATTATCCTATTGTAAATGCTGTTTATTCCGTCTCCCTTGTCCATTGCCTTTGCGGTCGTGAATATTGGCAGCAGTCCGCTGCCAAATGCGCCGTAGAGCATAGAGAGCAGTGCGAGCCCCTTGGACGCCGCTCCGTAATTCCCAAGGGAAGCGGTGCCTATGTAGAGCCCGAGAAAGAGTATCGAGAAGTTCTGCATTCCAGTGTTAAGGAAGTTTGTGGCTGCAAGAGGCCAGACCACTCCGAAGACCTCACGCAGGTCACTTTTTGATGGGATGTATATGCTCAGGCTGAAAGACTGCGCAAGCACGCGAATCACAAAGTAGGCGCCTATTATCGCACCTATAAGGTAGCCTATTAGCATGGCTGCAAT
Organism: Microcaldota archaeon; assembly: GCA_027449585.1. Lineage (GTDB taxonomy): Archaea > Micrarchaeota > Micrarchaeia > Micrarchaeales > CABMGC01 > JAJZNA01. The sequence goes on from DAIDLJ010000007.1 coordinate 6,148, forward strand.
GGCGCCTATGACTCCGAACTTTATGGCGAGCACTACGCTAAGCGCAAGCTGCAGGATGTCGACAAGGACGTTGACTATTGATGCAAGCCCGGTCCGTGAGAATCCTATCAGGGCGCTTACTGCAAGCGTGTTTAGCACATTGAATATTATGGATCCGGCCGCCACCATGAGTATCACCGGGCTTATTGTTATGTGCGTGTATAAGGTTGCGAGATAGCCGCTTATCCCAATACCAAAGAGCGTGAGCAGCAGGCTTATGCTACCGGATATTACGTATCCGCTGGTTAGCGCCTTGAGTATCCCCTGGCCGTCTTTTTTGTAAGCGAGTTTGGCAAGCGCCGTGCTAAAGTATGCGCCGACACCGAAGGCCAGAAATCCATTGACCAGGGTCGCAAATCCGAAGGCAAACGTGTATATTCCGTATTGGCTCGGCCCGAGCAGCCTTGCTACCACTATGAATGTCATTGCGGTGAAGATGACTCCGAATCCCTGCCCTACAAAGAGCGGATAAAGTATCTTCGCGGCACGGACTCCGACGCCTTCCTCCTGCGATCCAGCCATTCTTCAACCAGAAACAATTATAAGAATAAAGCTTTATATTATCCCATATCCAACTTAATTCTGCCATTATTGGCAACAACGGGCGTTCATTTTGAAACAAAAAATCAAGGACTATTTGATGACAAAGAGGCAGTATCTCAAGCCTTTCTTGATATATCTCCTGATCTCACTTGTGATGTTCTGGCAGGTGAGCGTCAACCTTTTCTCATACGTAGTTAACGGCCACGGCGATGTCTACCAGTCGCTCTTCAACCTGTGGTGGGTTCCATACTCGACGTTTACACTGCATCAGTCCCCATACCTCACAAACTACCTCTTCTATCCTGTCGGTGCCAATCTGGTTACCCAGACACTTACTCCGCTTGCAGGCCTCTTCACAGCCCCGATCCAGTTCATGGGCATGGCCTTTACGTATAACCTTCTCTTCTTCAGCAGTTTTGCCCTATCTGGAATATTCATGTTCGCCCTTGCCAACTACTTCGTGAAGAACAAGTACGCCGCCTTCATAGCCGGGCTTATATTCGCATTTAGTCCAATGCACATCTCGCAATCATATGGGCATCTCGACTGGACAATAGTCGAGTGGGTGCCGCTCTTCCTGTACTTCTATGTGCGGACCATAAACGAGCGCAAAACGAGGTACGCTCTCTTTGCTGCACTAAGCTTTGTGCTCCTCTCATTCATGGGCGACCTAGAGCAGGGCATCATGGTCGTATTTGCAACAATCATCTTCACTATACTATACCTGATATTCGAGCGCGCCAAGCTGCTTGACAAGCAGGCGATAAAGAACCTTGCATTATTCATAGTCTTCACGCTCATACTATCCCTGCCATTCATCGCGCTCATACTGCCAGGGCTCTCCTCAAGCGTGATAAGCACCGCGCAGCAGAATTCAGGAGTGATCTCGAGCATGCAGTGGAGCAACAACCTCCTCTCCTTCTTTTTGCCAAGCTACTACAATGGAATCTTCCACTTCGCATCGCTCTCCTACATGAAGCAGCTCTATGCCCTCACGTATCAGGGAATAAGCTACCAGATGAACGTGGGCGAGAGGGTTTCGTACATAGGGTACAGCGTGCTTGCACTGGTGCTCATAGCCATATACTCTGACTATAGAAAGAACAGGATGAGGAACGTCGCCATCTGGGCGATTTTCGGCCTTGTCTTCGCATGGCTCTCACTGGGCCCATACTTGCAGATAGGAAGCACGGTGACTGGCATACCTACCCTCTACTCGCTCTATCGCCTAATACCTATATTCAATATAATAAGGGAGCCTGGAAGGTTCGATCTGATCTTCACCATAAGCCTTGCGGTGCTTGCAGCTTTCGGATTCCAGCACATTACGCAGGACAAGGACAAAAAGAGCGCACTAAGGCTTCTCGTGATAGTCTCGGCCCTCATACTAATCGAGTACAACGGAACTCCCCTCTCAGGGCAATTTGCAAGCCAGACGATAACACCTACGGCCATACCTATTGCCTACAGCCAGCTCAGCAATATACCAGGCAATTTCTCCGTTCTAGTACTGCCGATACTTCCAAACTACTCTGATGATCCGGCGCAGTACTCCGGCCTTGCCACATACTACGTATCTGCAATGAAGAAGCCGATAATAGGAGGATATACCAGCAGGAGCAATTCAACCCAGTTAATATCCGTAAGCGCAGTGCCACTTGCACAGATAGCGCAGTATCTTGAGGTGGGCTATGGGCTGGTGTATCCATCGCCGATAAATGAGAACTATAGCAACCTGACGCTCCTATGGCTTGCCAACTACAACACCGCATTCATAGCTATCCAGCTCTCGGCCTATAACCTCTCGAACCAGCAGTACCTGCTAAGCTACATTAGCAGCATATTCGGCAGTCCTGTCTATCTAAACAGCTCGACGCGGACTGCCGTATTCTCCACAGAGAATGCAATAATGCACAATGCTGCGAAGTCCCCGATAGCCTACACAATAGGGAACTGGACACCGGGAGCAAGCCTTGTGTGCAACAATCCATACGCCGCGTGCAACCAGACCCTGGCTTCGATGTGGTGGGGGTCCAACCCTAGGGCGATCGTGCTAATGTCTCCAAAGACGCAGAAGCTTGTACTTAGATTCAATGCCATATCCCTCTCAAATTCAAACAGTACGGATCTTGGGGTGTATCTTGGAACCACAAAGGTGACGCAGGTTCCGGTCTACGACCGCGAGGCCTCGTACTCTATAAACATAACTGCGCCATCCGGTTACAGTGAAGTCGCATTCTATTCAAACGAGCCGCAGACCGCACCAGGCCAGTACGCCAGCTTTGGCATAAGCAACATAACCTTCTCCTCGAAATAGGCGGCATAAATCTACGGCGTCAAAACTGCCAAATATCGCATTTGACGTCGCCATGCTTTGTAGAGAAGCTTTAAATACTCGATACCGTCATGTAATTATTGCGACCACGGTTGGGAAGTAAGTGGTAGGGTAAGTTGGATGGGAGTAGAGAACGTAGTAGTAGGTGAAACCTACGAAATGCGAGTAGCGGCAAAGGATCCGCGCGGAGAAGGGATTGGAAGGATAAATGATATGGTGGTATTCATGAGGAATACCAAGCCAAGGCTTGGAAAGACCTACAAGGTCAAGATAACCAACATACACAAGACTTTTGCGTATGCGGAGCCTCTTGATAATAGCAAGCCTTTTATAGGTAATGGAACTCTAATACTATAGACTAGTTTATTTTTCATTTTTATTCTTCTGATTCATTGGTGTATTAATGGTTGATAGAGATTTCTACGAGAAGATAAAGAAGGGTACGACTACAATAGGCATAATATGCAGCGACGGCGTTGCCATGGGCGCGGATTCAAGGGCCACGATGGATACCTTCATATCGAGCTCAGAGGCGATAAAGGTTTACAAGATAAATGACGGCCTTGCCATGACAATAGCTGGAGGAGTCGGAGATGCCGAGTACCTTGTCAAGCTGCTCAAGATGCAGGATGAAGTATACACTATGGAGGAGAAGAAGTCGCTGAATCCAAATTCGGCAACATCACTGCTATCTCTTGTACTGCAGGAGAACAAGGGCTTCCCGTTCTACGTCCAGCTCGTGCTTGGCGGAATCACAAAGGGAAATCCTGAGATATTCAACATAGATCCTGTCGGAGGATATACAAAGGAGTCAAAGTTCACCTCAACCGGCAGCGGCTCGCTTACTGCTTTGGGATACCTCGAGGGGATATACGGTAGCGACATGACTACGGCAGACGCTGTAAGGCACATTGCAAAGGGCCTCAAGATAGCGATGAAGAGGGACTCTGCTACAGGGGACAACACTAAGATAATAACCATAACCAAGAAGGGTTACAGGGAGTACACCAGAGAAGAGATAGAGAAACTTGTCAAATAACTGCACTGCCGGATTGGTCATTTAAAGGTCTTGATGCGTATTTTGTGATATAGTGAGTGATGAAGAGTACAATAAGGAGATACTGGATAAAGTTAGTAGCCTGATTCCTGCAGACGCCGCCACAGCAAGCGTGGAGTACGAAGGCCCTGACGTTGCCGTATATGTAAACAACATCGGCGCAATATACGGTGACGAGAACGTAATAAAGAACATCTCCGCATCAGTAAAGAAGAGGCTGATAGTTAGGAGCACTGCATCGAAGTTGATGGAGCCCGAGGCTGCCATTGAGAAGATACGTGCGCTCATACCTCCAGATGCAGGCGTAGCACCGGAAGGTATACGATTCATGCCCGACTTCTGCGAAGTCTACATAGAGGCGCTCAAGCCAGGGCTCGTTATAGGAAAGGGCGGCTCGACACTAATGCAGATAATAAGGGAGACCAACTGGGTCCCAAGAGTGCTAAGGCAGCCAACAATGAACAGCGATGTCATAAAGGGCGTTAGGCAGCTCATGTTCAAGGAGAGCGCATTCAGGAAGAAGTTCCTCGGCGCTCTGGGCAAGAAGATAAACCGTCTTGGCGCAAAGAGCGAGTGGGTCAAGGCAACTGCGCTTGGAGGGTTCAAAGAGGTCGGAAGGAGCAGCCTTCTCATAGAGACCAATCGATCTAAGATACTTATAGACTGCGGGATAAGTCCGGAGCCAGGCATAAGGGGCGGCGAGGCCAATTCCAAGGGAGAGAATAAGGCATATCCCTATCTTGACAGCATGAATATAACCCTCAACGACCTCGACGCGGTAATACTTACGCACGCGCATATGGACCATATGGGCTTCGTGCCATATCTCTTCAAGTTCGGATACACCGGCCCGGTCTACTGCACTCCGCCGACAAGAGATCTCTGCGCGCTTCTTCTTTACGATTACAACAGGCTCGTCATGAAGACCGGCGGCACGCCATTATACGGGGAAAAGGACATAAAGGCGATGCTCATGCACATGGTTACAAGGGACTATGGCGAAGTCACCAACGTCACCGACGAGATAAAGTTGACGTACCACAACGCAGGGCACATACTCGGTAGCGGTACCGTGCATCTGCACATAGGCGAAGGCATGTACAACATAGTCAGCACAGGAGACATGAAGTACGGTTTCACAAGGCTGCTCAATGAGGCAGACACCAGATATCCTAGGATCGATGCATTATTCATAGAGAGCACGTACGGCGGACCCAACGACATAACTGCAAACAGGAAGCAGGCAGAGATCGAACTTATGGAGACGATAAAGTCGACAGTTAAGAACGGAGGAAAGGTCCTAATACCCCTCTTTGCCGTGGGAAGGAGCCAGGAGCTCATGCTAGTGCTGGAGAGCTACCTAGTTAACAATCCAGAGTACAAGCTCGACATACCTGTCTATCTCGACGGCATGATACTTGAGGCAAGTGCAATACACACTGCATATCCCGAGTATCTGCGAATGGGTATACAGCAGAGGATACTGAGCAACAACTCCCCGTTTGAGAGCGAGATCTTCGAGGTTGCAAAAGGCGAGCGCGGAGACCTGCTCGATAAAGGGCCTTCAGTTATACTGGCAAGCGGAGGAATGCTCAACGGCGGGGCGAGCCTAGAGTATTTCAAGCAGATGGCTGAGGACCCGAAGAACACTGTAATATTCGTAGGATACAACAGCGCTGGCTCGCTGGGAAGGAGGGTGCAGAACAAGGCCTCCGAGATAGCTCTTCCAGGAGAGGATGGCAAGATGGTTCAGGTCAAGATAAACGCCCAGATAAAGACTGTTGAGGGATTCTCCGGACATAGCGATCGGAGGCAGCTCATGGACTTCGTAAGGAACCTAAGGCCTTCCCCAAGAAAGATATTTACGATGCACGGAGAGGAGTCAAAGTGCGAGGATCTTTCAAGGGTTTTGGGCAACATGATGCACACTGAATCCAGGGCTCCGATGGACCTCGACACCATACGATTCAAGTAGGCTGCAAATCGACGTCAAAATCGTTCCTCCTGACAACATCTCAAGGCTTATTTTAGGCTCCCAAATCTCGAACAAAAGCTATATAAAGCCAAGGAGCAAATTATCTATTGGGGAGGGAGATGTCAGTTGTCTTAAAGGACACTGTGGGGAGGGTGGAAAGATTGGCATTAGGAGCTAGTATTTCCAGATTGGATACCGAAGCCGAATCTCATCGAAAGAGGAGAAGGTTCAGGGAGACGGATTTTGTGCAGGCCTTGAAGAGGATCCTAAGGCCAAGCACCATGCGCAGGCACCTCAACAAGCTCGAGGAGGAGAAGAGAAACGAGATTGAGGTAAGCGTGAATAGGACCGAGGCCTCCGAGGCCGCGTTCCAGGCAAAGACCACGGAGGACAGAAACGAGCAGCTAATGCTTCTTTTGGTGTCGGAGAAGCTTTATCTTCGGGCCCTAAAAGGGGTCGAGAGGCTAAACGAGCCAGATGAAGTGAAGGTCGATATGTCCGGCCATATAGAGCGCGCGCTCGAAGGCGTGCGCAGCGACCTTAACAGGCTAGAGCGCCACATACTCAGAGGCGACATAGAGTCCTTAAGGCTCAAGGTCGACGATTTGAAGATAACTTTCATAAACCAGGAGACTAGGGCGAGCCTTGAGAAGCTTGCAAACGAGCACCAGATAGACAAGATGACCTACAGGATATTCGAGTGGCTCTCACTTGGAGGAGCAGCCGCAGTAACTGGGGTTGCCATAGCATTCCCTCCAGTGCAGGGGGTGCTCTTCCCGCTTGCAGGAGCAATCACGGCTCTTGCCGGCAGGATGCGATGGAAGGCGAGGAGCGAGAAGATAAAGACGGTTACAATAAAGAAGCTGATAAGGGACAGGACAGATTATACGCAGGCCGAGACGCAGGTTCCTGATCCTGCGCCGCTGAAGCTTGCGGCATAATGCCGCGTAAGGTTCGCATGCAATTAGCACAAAAACCTTATTAACCAGAAAACGGCGTATCAATCATGCAAACCTTAAACCTTCCTGTTGGATCTGCAAAGGTACAGGAGGCGATGAAGGTAATAGAAGGGTGCAGAAGGGATTCGGGCTTCCATGCGAGCACAAGTAACTATCCTCAGCTCTGGAACCGCGACCTTGTCTACTCGATAGACGCTCTCCTTAGTCTTGGCTATGCAAATGAGGTAAAGGGGCAATTCTCCATATTTCTAAAGCACCAAAGGCGCAGCGGAAGGATACCTACATCCGTGCACGAGCAAAAGAAGTTGGGCGGAATCCCAAGCTTCCATTCATGGGCTGCAGATACTGAGATACTATTCATACTAGGCGTTGCAAAATACGCCACGGCCACTTCCGACACGCAATTCTTGGAGCAGAATGCAGTTGGGCTAAAACGCTGCCTTGATTATATAGAACGAAAGCTCGGCAAGAACGGTCTGATAAGCGGGATGGACTGGAGGGACGCGATGCCCAATTACATGGGCAAGTATCTATTGTCAAACCAGATGCTCCTGGTCGAGATGTACGACGCGATAGGCATGCCCGAGAAGGCGCAGCAGCTCAGGAACACGGTCAATAGGCTATTCTATTCTGAAAGCGATGGCTTCTATGCCGATAGCATCTACTTTGGCAGGTCTTCCATCCAAAAGGAGATGCACCTTGACAGCCTTGGAAACTCCCTGGCCGTACTAAACGGCACAGCAGGCGACAAGAGCATCAGAGTCCTATCTGCGCTGGAAGCGGCAAAGACAGAATTCGGATATGCAAATATATCTCCTCCTTACGCGATAGAAAAGAGAAACTTCTTCTCATCCCTAAGGCGCCTGCATGCCTTTGTAGGCAACGGTGCTTTTAGGCGTAATGCACCAGGAACATACCAGAACTCTACAATCTGGCCGTTCGTCGAGTCCAGAGTCGTCCAGGCCTTTAGGAGAGCGGGCCTTGAAGAAAAGGCTGATCAGGCATCTAGCCTGATGCTCTCAAGGCGAGCGATGAACGAAGTCTACGGTCCAAAGGACGGCAAGCCGCAGGAGAGCGAAGGGCAATTATGGACGGCAGCGGCGATAATTTCGTTAGCAACAGCAAAGAGATTATAAGCGCAAGCTCATTGCGTAACTGATTCTGCAAGTATCAATCAGACCTTTTTCCCGCACGTCGAGCAGAATTTCGCGCCAGGCGCAAGCTTTGCACCGCAATTGGCGCAGAATTTGCCTCCGTCTGCTCCAACGGCGCTTGCCGGGGCAGCCGTGGGCTTTCCCTCACCGGAAATCATCTTTTCAACATAGTCTGAAAGCTCCTGGGCGTCATTGTTGTTAAGCCCGTCTATCTCCCCTTCCTGTCCGCCAGTGCCCTTTAGGAAACCCTTTTCGGTAGAGAAACCGGCAACCCTGAGGAAGACTGAAGAGGAGATTATGCCGTGCTCCCACCTAACGCTTGTCACGTGATCGTACGGTATGCTTTCTATGTCGTGCCTGAGCCCAAGCGTTTCCCTGTTTATTATGATTATCCTTTTGTTGGTGGCCACTACGCTTGTAGGGGTTATCACCGAGCCGCCAGGCCCCACTCTGCGTTGTCTCACCGTCAGGACAACCTGCTCATCCTCCCAAAGCTCGTTCTTTATCGTATCAACGTCCTCCTGCTCTATTGCCATGCTTGTTATTTGCAAAATAGAATTATAAATGCAAACGTGAGATGCCGCTTTGGCTTGGCCATGCATATCGTAATATTAATTTTTATTGCATCTTTATTCTAGGCTTAAATACTGGCCGTGGTCGCCAATGGGAAATGATGATAAGAACAAAGTTGAGGTATACGTCGCAGCGGCAGTTGGCCTCGGTGCAATAATAGGCGCAGGGATATTCGTCCTTAGCGGCACGGCAATAGCGCTGGCAGGATCATTCGCCATTGTTGCCTTTGCACTTGTAGGGGTGCTTGCACTGATAATTGCACTAGAGCTAGGCGAGCTCGGCTCTCTTATGCCTTACGTGAAAGGAGCATCCTATTCCTATACCTACAATGCCTTGGGCAGTGAACTGGGATTCATCACCGGGATGATGCGATACATGGCCCTTGCGACTTCGATAGGCGCAATAGCCCTAGGGTTCGGGTCATATCTGTCAAGCTTTCTTGGGCTTGGGCTAAGCACGTACGCCATTCCATTCGCGATAATCCTTATCTTCCTGCTTTCGATAGTCAACATGTTCGGAGTTAAAAAAGCAGCGCAGGCAGACTTCTGGCTAGTCATAGTAAAGATCGGCGTGCTATTGCTATTCATAATATTTGCACTACTACTCGCCTTCTCCAGCAAAGGTTCCGGCCTTTCGAATATACAATTCAATGTCTCCGCAGGGACCTTGAATGGAATATTTGCAGCTGGCGTTGTGGTCTTCTTCGCATATTCCGGATTTCAGTCAATATCCACACTCACCGACCGGATAAAGGGAGGCTCCAAGGGCTATGTCACTGCAATACTCTCAGCCGTCACGATAAGCATAGTGCTGTATCTGCTTATAGCCTTTGCACTGCTCCTGCTTTTGCCGCAATCATCATATAAGATAGTCGCCGACCCCCTATCATATGCACTAAAGAGCGCAGGCGCCCCGAACTGGCTCTCAGTAGTCGTGGACATCGGCGCACTGGTTGCGACAGCATCGGCAACAATAGCAATGATACTGACCTCATCGCGCTCGCTCTACCAGATGAGTGCGGACAGGCTTCTGCCAAAATTCTTCAGGAAGTATAATTCAAGGACCGATACTGCAGAGAACGGCATAATCGTCTCGGCGATCATCGGGATCCTGGTACTATTTGCAGGAAACATCTACATAATAGCCGCGATATCCAACTTCGGCCTAATGACCAACTACCTTTTGGTAGGTCTGGACGTCATACATTTCAGAAGGCGCGGAGTCAAATCTCCATTCATGACGCCCCTTTATCCGTATCTGCCAATACTTGGAATAATCCTCCTGCTGGCATTCTTCACCGGAATGCCTTCCGAGGCCCTCCTTATTGGAACCGTACTCATACTTGCCCTTCTTGTCGCATACCATGCCATAAGGGAGACAAAGGAAAAGCGTGTCATAAGGGAGAAACTTTTCAGTTGAACTAAATAAATCTTTTTTCAACATGCCCGGGCGCCTAAAGGATTACAAAATTATACAGTACCATCCCCGATGCGGCACACTTTTATTTTTATTGTGCCAAATCTCTTCTGTGCGTGTAAATGATTGAAGCCACTATAGAAGCTGCACTCACCATCTTCCTAATGTTCGCTCTAATAGCGCAACTAGTAGCAATACGATTCAAAATACCTTACACGTTAGTATTCGTATTTATAGGCGTAGGGATAACTACGCTCTCTTCAGTAGCTCTCTCCATAAGTTCAAATGCGACCATCTTCTTTACTCCGATATCCTGGATACAGTCAGTATACTATCAACTAGTCAACAGCGGACTTTTTGTGGGGCTAATAGTCCCACCATTAATATTTGAGGCCATGATGCATATACGCAGGGAGAACCTAAATGCAGTTGCAAAGCCGGCTCTAATCCTCGCAACTGTCGGAGTTTTAATCTCAACAATTGTTGCAGGTGTGGTGGTGTGGAAATTCACCGGCCTATCTCCATTTCTCTCCCTTGTATTTGCGGCAATAATATCTCCAACAGACACTATAACTGTCCTTCAGATATTCAAGCATCTTAAAGTTCCATCAAAACTCTCTACCTTGATGGATATGGAAGCGGCGTTGAACGATGCAACTGCCATAGTCCTATTCAGTATAATCCTGTCAATATCAAGCGTAAGCCTGCTACAGTCGTCGATATTTAGGGACGTTGGCATATTCTTATATGATTTAATCGGCGGCTTCTTAATCGGCATAATAATCTCAAGACTTGCAAAGCCCATACACGCAAGCATAGATGACAAACTGGCGGAAATAATACTTACGGTAGTTGTGGTGTATGGCTCCTACGTCCTAGCAACTGCCTTGGGAGCGTCCGGACTTATAGCCGTTACGATAGTCGGCCTGTACTTTGGGAATAACACTGCAAGAATGACACTCAAAAAGAAATTGAAACTGCCAATAATGTACTTTTGGGAGATAGCAGCGTTCATGGGCAATGCAATAGCCTTCTTTTTAATAGGATTCGTAGTTAACATATCGCTTCTGCTTCAGGCAGCAGCACTTATAATTATTGCTTATCTATCGACAATAATATCTCGCTTAGTGACTGTTTATCCAATCTTTGCCTTATTCCATAATCCTAGGAATGGAATACCTTTTAAATGGAGCAACATAGCCTTCCTTGGAGGAATCCGCGGAGCGCTTTCAATAGCCTTGGTTGCAACTCTTACATCATCCGCAGTGATCTCCAGTCAAGATCTATCCACGATAACAACTATGGTAATAGGGGTGGTGTTCGTGTCAATAATCCTTCAGGTTCCAGCTCTTTCCATATATGCAGGGAAGTTTTTCGGAAAGTATCATACAGCATATCCTGCAAATGACTAAAATATTGCGTAATAAAAGAAAAAATAAAATTAAATCTAAAAGCCTTTATTACTGTACGTCCTTCAACTGTGCGAGTATCTTAGCTCGCGTTTCCGCTCCACGAGGCAGATTATGTGCCATTGCTGCATGTTCCTCTGCCTTGGCGAGAACTTCCTCCTGGCTTTCAGCCTGTGCTGCAAATTCGCACGTCATTCCGAGGTTCTTGCATTCAAATCTCTTCATTCAATCACACGCTATCAAGGATTTTAAATCAATAAATAGGTTTTTAATCTGGGACAAAATGCTTGGGCCAAGCCTAATATCTGATGTAAAGTAGATCCTTGAGTTCCAGAAGAAGCGAATAAACCTCTTTATCAAAATACAACCGTTCTATGCTCTTGTACCCTATGAAAGCTCCTGATACCACTGAAAATACTATCAAAAGATACATCATGTTTCTGTTGCTCTCTCCAAGAAGTTGCTTAACAAGCAGCACCTTTGCTTTCTGGTCCAGACTCATTGCTGGTTTTCTACCTGTTCCTTCTCTTCTTCCAACCTGCGATGAGAGTCTTTTAAGATCGTTGTCCAGCAAATTTAGCGTCTTCTTCACCCTGAACGCATTGTCCTGGCTTATTGTCCTCCAACTCGAAGCCACATTTATCTTAGGAAATATCCTTATGCGTATCAGTTCTTCTATCTCATTAAGCAGCTGTTTTGTTCTGCGCTCAGTATCCATTATTTATAATTAAATCTGAAAGCTTATATAATTAAATGCTGTGCAAATATCGAGATGTTGCACGAATGCTTCTTCCACTTCTAAGCGTAAGTTCAAGTTCGACGGTGCTGGTAGCGATAGCCCTTATAATAATAATTGGATATCTTAGCGCAGCCATATTCCGAAGAACGCGCGTTCCGGAGCTTCTCATACTGATGCTGATCGGAATTTTCCTGGTGCAGGTGGTCCATGCCATCCCCTCCAATTATCTTGACGTTCTGCGCAGCCTTGCCCCGGTGTTCGGAAGCCTTGCACTTATAGTAATAATGCTTAATGCAAGCAAAGCGTTAAAATTCGATAATTCTGCCATAAGGAGCCTGACGGGGTTCGTAATGGGCATACTGGACAATGTCCTTGCAGCAGCCGGCCTTTCGCTGCTGATGTACTACCTGTTCGGATGGCCATTCATATATGGCGCAATCCTCGGAGTCGTACTTGGAGAAACTTCAAGCATAGTGGTGATTCCGTTCATAAGAAAGGTGGAGCTCGACCAGGGCATATTTGGGATTCTGTTTGCCGAAACTACCGTAAATTCAATATTGGCAATAGCTGTCTTCTCACTTCTGGTTCTGATGGCCGGGGATAAGGTGGTATCCGCGTTCTCGTTTACAACGTATGTACTGGATTATCTGAGCTTTGCAATAGTCATGGGCATTATAGCCGGGATAGTCTGGCTCTTCATATCAAACTTTGTGGAGAGCGCCAACGAGTATCTTGCAACCCTTGCGATAGCAATACTGCTATACGGAGTAGTTAGCATATTCAACGGCGCCGCGATAATTTCAATACTTATATTTGGAATGATAATGGGCAATGAAAAGTCATTTGCTGGAATTCTGGGTCACGCAGGAAATGAAGGCAAGACCAGCAGCGACAAGGAGCTTGAAAAGAGCAAGGCAAGCAAGGTCGAAAGCAACAAGGCAAATGAAAAAGCCGTGGAAAAAGAACTTGAATTCCTAATAAGCACATTCTTCTTCGTATTTATGGGGATGATAACTGAGCTTTCGCTGGAGTACCTACTCTACGGCCTGCTCATATCCTTCATTCTCATAATTGTGAGATATGTTCAAGTGTACGGCATACTGCGTAATAATCCTGCAGAAGAGCGCAAACTTGCATTCGCACTAATGCCAAGAGGAGTTACCGTGGCCACTCTTGCTACGATCCTATATGGGATGGGGGGCATATACTTCATGCAGATATTTTACATCTCATTTATGGTGATAGTGGTCACCAGCGTCATGTCGAGCCTTATGCTCAACAAGGTCTCCGTCAAGGTAAGGAAATCCATTGCCTAGGCTGAAACTTTTATCAATATTGCGCTTTAGAAAGAGACTTGGATGCCAAGTGATAAATTTTGACAGGAATCGCAAATTGATATGTACTGATCTTGACGGAACGATGTTCCCCTTTTCGGGCAAGCCGGATTCCAGGTGCATGAACCGCCTCAAGCAGCTGCTTAGGAAGAATCCAGATGTTATACTTTGCTATGTGACCGGAAGGAGCCTCAAGCTCTCACTTGAGGCAATAGCTATGCATGGTCTGCCCCAGCCAAGGTACCTGATAACTGACGTAGGCACAAGCATATATCACCACAATAGGAAGTACGGGTGGGTTCTTGATGGGAAGTGGCATTCCAAATTATCAAAGTCATGGAAATCAAATACGTCAAAAACCATAACTCTCCTAATGGATGGCGTTGATGGCATAAAGAGCCAGGGGAATGCAGGCGTCTCAGAATTCAAGTCAAGTTTCTACCTCTCCAAGAATAAAAAGAATAAGGCATTGCGGGAACTGCACAAGAGACTGAATGCACTGGGCATAGCCTACACGCTTTCAATAAGCAAAGGAAAGGAAAAGCACCTGCTACTCGACGTCCTCGCCAAAGGCGCATCGAAGAAGAGCGCAGTAAATGCGCTCATGGAACGCCTCGCAACAAACGCTCACAATACCTCATTTTCCGGAGACAGTGAGAACGACTTTGCGCTTCTTACTACAAATCTAAACACCATACTTGTTAACAATGCCTCAGACTCCCTAAAGCAAAAGGTAGTCAGCAAGGCCGCCAAGAAATCCACTGCGCCGACGCTTTACCTATCAAATGGCAGTTATGACTGCTGCAAAGGCAATGACGTTTGCGGGGTTCTTGAAGGCCTTCTTCATTTTGGGATGTTCTCCAGGATAAAAAACAAGGGGATATATGTCCAGATACATTCGCTTCATGGGCTGATAAGCAGCAACTACGCTGACCTGGGAAGGGATGAAGACACCGGAGGCCAGATAGTGTATGTCCTTGAGCTTGCTAAGGCCATGTCAAAGATCCCTGCGATAAGTCAAGTAGACATATTGACCCGCAGGATAGAGGACAGCAGATATCCAAATTATGGAAAGAGGATGGAATACATAAACAGAAAACTCAAAATAGTCAGAATAGATTGCGGAGGGAAAGGCTACATAAAAAAGACAGACCTATGGCCATTCATTGGCGAATATGTAGAGAATGTCCTCAAGTATGTCGAGGAGATGGGAAGATCGCCTGATGTAATACATGCCAACTATGCCGACGCAGGCCTTGCAGGAGCAATGCTTGCCCAAAAGCTCGGGTCCATAATGGTGTTTACCGGCCACTCACTGGGTATACCAAAAATGCGCAAGCTCGGAGCAAACAAGAAAAATTATGGCAAGTTGGATGCAAGATACAAATTTTCAAAAAGAGTCGCCGCCGAGCAGTCTGCTTTGGACAAAGCCGATTCTGTGATAGTAAGCACCAACGAGGAACTTGCGAACCAGTATTCTGGATATGCGCTTGATAAGTACAAGGTGCGAGTAATATCTCCTGGAATAGATCTCCACATGTTCAATGGGCACAATGGTCACGAGTCGAAAAGAGCTGATGTATTGTCTTATGTAACAAAAGGCCTTGCCCATCCAAGACTGAAGATGATACTTGCAGTATCACGACTGGATCCGCGCAAGAATGTGGAAAAGCTTGTTGAAGTATTCTGCAATAATCCAAAGATAAACAATCGTGCTAATCTCATACTTGTTACCGGCCTAAAGCGCGGAGCAGATTCCGAACAGAGGGCCATGCTCGACCGTATGAAAATGACTGTCAGCAGACACAAGTGCGAAGAAAAGGTGTCATTCGTAAAATTCATAGACTCGGAAGGCGCACTTGCAGCATTATATCACATAGCAAGGAAGAGTGGCGGCATGTTCGTCAATCCCGCGCTAATAGAGCCATTCGGTCTTACCGTTCTCGAGGCAAGCGCGTGTGGACTTCCGGTCATTGCAACTAAAAACGGCGGTCCTGCTGAGATAATCTCAAACGGCCATGACGGCATTCTTATCGATCCGCGGAGCAGCAAAGGCCTCTCAAATGCGATACTGCGCCTAATTTCAAACAAACGGCTCTGGTCTAGTATATCAAAAAATGCAACGCATAATGCCTTAAGATATAGTTGGTATGAAACTGCAAAGGCTGAGGTATCGCTGTTTAGAGAGCTGGAGGCTAAGCGATCAGAGGAGAAAATAGCCCTACATTTTGGCAGAGCGTTCTACAAAAGGGCTCCTAATTATTTGGTCAAGTCCAAGAGCGGTCATGATACGGAACCAAAGGACTAATTTTCAGGCCCCCCTCCACCCGTAAAGCTTCCCCCGCTGCCGGGTATCTCGCAATAGGAGTCGCCATAGACCGGTAGCGGGTAAGGCGTGCTCTCTGTCCAGTTTCCTATTCCGCCGCCATTCATTATCTTCGCGTACCAGACCTGATGATATGCTGACGTTGAGTCCCTGCTGCCCACGCAGTATATGTAGCCAAGATGTATGGCGCAGCCTCCCTGTTCATTATCTATGGGCAGGCTGGTGGTATTCATCCAAGATCCGATACCATTTTCGGACAAAGGCGCATAATGCGCGTTTCCCGTAGACGGTTCCCCGCCAATGCAATAAATATAATTGTTATAAACCGAGCAGCCGTTCAAGAAGAACTTGCTTGGAAACGGCGTAGTCTGCGTCCATTTCCCTATGCCACTTGAGGAGACTGCGGCAAAATACGTCAAGCTATAATTTTTGTTCGAGCTGTTAATCACTTGCGAATCTGCTTCGCCCGGATAATGTGAAATGTCAGGTCCCCCAACGCAATATATGTATCCATTATTTATCGAGCATGAACCCCAATAGAATGGTATCGGATATCTTGTTGTGCCATTCCATCCACCTATGCTCCCATTTTTCAGTATCTTGGTATAATAAGAATAATTGGAAGGAATCTTCCAGTTGCCGATGCAATATATGTATCCCCTATATGCGGAGCAGCTCTGGTATGTCGTTGGAACTGGATATGGCGTACCTGCCGTCCAATTCCCTATCCCATTTGCAGATATTCTTGCATAGAAAGTCTCATTCTCGCTCATAGTGTCGTTCGTTCCTATGCAGTATATGTGGTTTCCGTATATATCGCAGCCAACATCATCAACTCCTACCGGATAGCTGGTCGTCTGCACCCACGCTCCTATTCCATTAGCGGATATTGGCGCATAATAGCTAAGATTCTCGCTACCATATCCGGAGTCTCCCACGCAATATATGTAGCTGTTTGTGCTGTTCTCTCCCAGGCTCTGGTTAAACTGCAAATTTGTTGCAGTCAAACTGCCAGCACTGCCCTTTGCAACATGGGTCTTTGGAATCAGAAGCGCCAAGTATACTACCAACGCAATCATTGCCAAAACAAGTCCGGTATTTTTGCCAAAAGCCAGTATACTCTTCACAATACCAATAATTATACTACCCATAATAATATTAACGCCACCAAATTGCCAGAAGCAAATATTATCCGGTTATGATGGATTGCCGGCGCACCAAATCCCAATATCCAATGCATCATGGGGGATTTGCAAATGCTTGTCCATGTCAGGAAGTGTGCGCTGCTTGACTGAGGCAGATCAAATCTGTAATAATCACATCTTACTTATCTTCAAAGTCATATTCCTTGGTAAGGCTATCGATTTCCAGGTTCTATTGTCTATTGCAACTTGCACTATCTTCCCTTCGCACGAAAGTTCTGCGCCTTTGTATATCCTAAAATTAAATTCAAGCGCCTTCTTTCCCACCCTTGTCGCATTTACATGCGTGCGTATCCTATCGCCTAACCTTAATGGCCTGTGGTATTTTGCATGTGATTCAACCACAACGAACCATACCCTATTGTTGACAAGAGGCCAATTGAGCTCAAATTTGCTCCTTGCAAACTGCTCAAAGGCGTCCGTGAAGAACCTATAATATCCCGCATAATGGACAATGCCCTGCGCATCGGTGTCATAAATCCTTACTCGCTCTTCCCATACAAAATCCTTGTTCGGCATAATTGTAAATGGAACTTCTAGTTATAAAGTTTTGCGCATTTGCTTCGCGCCACTTTGTGCCTATGCCCATCCGCATCGTCATTGTTCAAAGCCGCTCATGCCATTAGATGGATTATTAAATGTTTAAATCAAGGTAAGACTATGCAGAAGATGAAGGTAACACGCTATCCACTTTCTAACGGCGCAAGGTCAATCTTGGTTCTTGCCCTGATAGTCAACATTATCGCCACATTCTTCTTCATCAACTCAAGCATATATAGTAATAATCCAAGCCTGCTTATTGTTCCTATCATATTCCTTGCGATATTTGTTGTCTTCTTGGTCATACTTCGCTTCAGGTACACATTGCTAGAGAGGTATCCTTACCTGGTAAACCTGCCTGCATTTGCATATCGGCTTGGCATACAAAAGAATCCCAAGGTTGCTGGAACGGTTATAAACCGGGTATTCACTGTCCATGCATTTGCTTCGCTTTTCACGTCGTTGCTATACCTGATTTTCTCTACAACCATATTCAATCAAAACGGCCATCCTGCATTAAAAGAGATATTGTCACTGATTGCCGCATTCATCATAGTGGTATTCCTCCAATACAGACGAATCTACAGAAGCTTCGCAGCGCGTTAACATCTGTCACTTAGATTTTCTATTGGGTTATCTCGCCTTAAATCTTGTCAGCAACAATGAGTTGGAGACCACAGTAACCGAGCTGAAAGCCATCGCCAATGCTGCAAGCGTGGGCAGGAATTTGTATATGCTTACGGTAAAGAAGGGAATAAGCGCTCCCGCGGCTATAGGTATTAGCACCACATTGTATCCGAAAGCCCAGAACAGATTCTGTCTTATCTTTGACATTGTGCTCTTGCCAAGTTCAAGTGCAACGTATGCATCGTATATGTTGTTCCTTATCAGTATTATGCCTCCAGCCTGCACTGCCACTTCGGTTCCTGCTCCTATCGCTATCCCCAAGTTGGCCTTAGTAAGTGCAGGCGCGTCGTTTACCCCATCCCCGACCATGGCCACCACTTTGCCAGATTTTTGTAATTCCATGATCTTTTCCATCTTCTGCTCGGGCTTAGATTGCGCCATAACATTCTTTATTCCCAGCTGCTTTGCAACCGCATTTGCAACACGTTCATTGTCTCCGGTGATAAGCCACACTTCATTGCCCGAACGTTGCAATGCTTCAATGGCCCTCCTGCTATCTTCTTTGAGCACATCTGCAAGTGCTATGAGGCCCACGACGTTGCCATCAACGCCCACCACGAGTGTCGTTTTCCCTTCAGATTCCAGCCTATGTAGTTCCCTTTCAGAGTCCTCTGGCAGACTCTTGCCCAGCAGCTCTCTGTTGCCTATCGTTATTGCTCTGCCTTCCCTGTCATATGCAGTTATTCCAAATCCCTGTCTATAGCTGAATTTCTTTGGGAACTCGGCCCTTATATTTTGGCCACTAGCCCTTGCAACTATCGCCTTGCCAAGCACATGCTCTGAATTTATCTCAGCAACAGCTGCCAGTCTGAGTATCTCTTTCTCACTGTAGGTAGAAAGAGGCACTATATCCGTAACCTCAGGCTTGCCTTTGGTGAGAGTGCCCGTCTTATCAAGCACTATCGCATTGACTTTGCTTGCAATCTGCAGGCTTTCCCCGCTCTTTACAAGTATGCCTTCCTTTGCCGCTTTTCCCGATGAGACAAGAAGAGCCGCCGGAGTTGCAATGCCAAGTGCGCATGGACATGCTATGATCAGCACGCTTACGAATATGAGCACGGAAACATTAAGCCCCACGCCTCCCACAAAATACCACGCAAGTGCGGACAATATGCTGATCAATATCACTATCGGAACGAAATAGGATGCTACCTTATCTGCAAGCCTTTGTATCGGAACCTTGCTTGATGCTGCATCTTCGACGATCTTTATTATCTGCGCCAGGGCAGTGTCCTCTCCAACCTTGACGGCTTTTATCCTAAGAGAGCTTGTGGCGTTCATCGTCCCTCCAGTTACCTTGTCTCCTTTTCGCTTCGTGACAGGCATGCTCTCCCCAGTGATCATTGACTCATCAACCGAGCTTTCGCCTTCCAGAACCACGGAATCGGTGGGTATCTTTTCTCCCGGTTTTACAAGAAGTATATCGCCTTCCTTGATCTGTTCGATCGAAACATCCATGACTTCGCTTTCTCTTACAAGATGCGCTATTTTTGGCTGCAGCGCCACAAGCGCCGAGACTGCCGTAGATGCCCTTGCCTCCGCAAGCCTTTGCATGTATGTTCCTGTCAATATTAGGGCTATTATGATCGTCGACGTGTCGTAATAGATGCCACCTGTAGGAAATACCGCAGGAGCAAGCACCATTACCGTGCTGTACGCCCAAGCCGCGCTTGTGCCTATCGCTATAAGCGTATCCATGTTCGCCGATCTATTTCTCACCGCATCAATTATCCCAGCATAGAACCTCTGCCCGGCATAGAATTGAACAATGCTGGCAAGGACAAGCATTACGTAGTTGCCATAATCCAGATGCAGAACGTACGTGAGAATGGCCACTACTATTGTCAGTGGCCACGAAACCAAAAGCGCCCGTTTGAGCGTCTTCATCTCAAGCTCCGGTTTATCGAACTGAAGCTTGCAGGCAGTGCTGCAGAAGTAGTACTTCTTTCCCTCCTTATCGCTTTTCAGTTCTGTATTCTTTTCTTCAACATACATTCCGCACACAGGATCTGTTGCCATCATCTCACCTTTCTGCCCTTCATTGCTTCTATATACTGTCTTGCAACTTTTAGGTTGCAGCTTGAGCGGATAGAGCGCCACTCATGGCGCTTCTCTGCAAGCTTCTTGCTGCTATGGTGCAGGCCACAAATTCCGCACCCATATTCCAGCATTGCTACTTTACGTAATTCCCGGGATTATTGTCGAAGCGCTGTTTGCAGGCCAAAGAACAGAAATAATATTTTTTGTTCTTGTAGTCGCTCTTAAATTGGGAATTCTCATTTACATCCATTTTGCATACCGGATCCTTCATACTACCACAATTACTATTGCTCAATAACTAATCTTATACTTTTCCATTTATTTATCACGGAACGTGCCTAAAATTAGACATTTAGCTTACGCCCGAAATCTCGCTGTTTTATCCTAAAGGCAATTGGAGGTTGCTGAAATGCCCTAGACTTATCGTCTATCTTCCCGATGTCCTCTTTGTCCAACTTGAATTCCAACGCGCCGAAATTCTCATCCACATGTTCAATTCTGTTTGCTTTTGGTATTGCTACCACTCTATCCTTGGATATTACCCAGCGTAGTGCGACTTGCACTGCGCTTTTCCCATACTTTCCTCCAATCTCATTAAGCAGGTTCATGAATTCCCTGTTCTCGGCCTTAAACAGCGCGCCGTGCCCAAGCGGGCTGTAAGCTATTACCGTGATCCTATTTTTTCTTGCATAATCGATGAATTCATTCTCAAATTCCCTCACGATCGGGCTGTATTCTATCTGGTTTGATACTATTTCCGAATTTTTAAGAACGCTCTGGGCAGTCTCAAATTCCTGAATGGAGAAATTAGACACTCCTATATGCCTTATCTTACCCTGCTTTTGGAGCTCCTCCATAGCAGACATCGTTTCCTTAATTGATATGTTGTAATTGGGCCAATGCAACTGATAGAGATCGATGGTCTTTATGCCAAGCCTCTTTAGGCTGTCATTGCAGGCCTTGATAACCTCGTCATGGCCGAAATGGTCCGGCCAGACCTTTGTCGCTACGAAGACCTCCTTCTCGTCCCTTATTGCCTCTCCCACAACCCCTTCGGTCCCGTACATCTCTGCAGTGTCTATGAACCTTATTCCCAGATCCAGTCCGTGTTTCAATGCTGCAACGCTTTCGGCAGCGCCTTTGCTAAGCTCCCAGCTTCCCATTCCCATTGCTGGAATCTTTTCGCCAGTTTTTCCTAATTCTTTCTGGTCCATAAAACCGCCAAAATCCTTTCCGTTAAAATAATAACTTCGCTTAAATTGCAATTCTTCTTGCAAAGTATTTATCCAGTTAAATCTTTAATATATTATCTGATATTATTTTTCTATTAAAAGAAGCGCACCGTCCAAGGAAACATTACTGGTTACTTTATAAGATTCCTAAACTTCTTGAGAAGCACTATCTGTTCCTTGTCGTCCATCTCTATCGATTCGATTAAAAGACCCGCTTCAGGTCCGAGGCGCTCCTTGATCTCATTTATGGATATCTCCTTATGCTCCCTTGCCTTTTCCAAAAGTTTGTCAACTATATCTATCGAAACCCTTCCGAACTCTCCGCTTAGCGGTTTATCTACGCGTTCAAGAAGCGCCTGCACAATATCCGCATGCCTTAGGCTGTCTGTTGCTATCTGCCTGAATAGAATGCGTGCAAAATAACTGCTGCTGCTCTGCGCAAAACCCAGGAAATACATTGCGCTATCGTGCTCCCTTTTTATTCTCTCGGCAAGTATCGACTTTATTTCTGCATTTGAATACTTCTCCTTTGCGACTGCAACTGCCTTGCTGCCTTCTGGCGAAATGCCTGCAAGCTCCTGCGCTATTTTTAGCACCATCCCCTGGCATCTATCATATTCTTTTATCTCGATCAATCTTCCAATCTCAATCGACGCTACTTTGATCACCCTATCAAATCCCTTAAGCCCGCCGGCGTCTTTTCTAAGCGAGGCTCCCCTTTTGCCTTTAACGTACTGCGATACGGCAGAAGGTGTAATTCCAAGGGCAGCCGATACCTCCTTGTTTGATTTTCCCATCCCGCTAACCAGCTCAATTGCAATAGAGATTCGCGTGGCGTTAAGAATGCTTCCAAAAGACTGCGCTTTCAAGGCATATCACCTAAAAATTCAGTGCACCCTGTTAATTAACACTGTTAATATTAGTATTAACAGCGTTAGCTATATAAATATGACTGCCTACAACCTATTAAACGATCCAAATCCTTCCTGGTCCTGGTGATAATAATGAGCATATTGCCAAATTCTTCAAAAGCTAAAGAAGGGCATGACGCTTTAAAGCAGCAGGCAAATGGGGACATAAAATACGAGGATATAGTCCGCGTGAAGGAGAGAAGGGAGATAGAGCACCTTCGGTCGGAGAAGTCCCCGTTAAACAGGCTGCTTTTGATTCTCCTACTTGTGGGACCTGGCATGCTTGTGATGCTTGCAGACAACGATGCAGGCGGAGTCATTACATACGCCATAACCGGCGCCACCTACGGAATAAGCATATTCATACCCTTCTTGCTCCTGATGATCTTCGTGGCCTATATCGTGCAGGAGATGACTGTCAGGCTGGGCGCAGTTACGCATCGCGGCCATGCGGAGATGATCTTTAGCCGGTTCGGGAAGGGTTGGGGGCTATTCTCAATGGCCGACTTAATCATAGTAAACTTTCTGACCATGGTCACCGAGTTCATAGGCATGGGCGCAGGCCTGCTGTTCATCGGGGTGCCTCTGGTTTACGGTGTTCTAATAAGCGCAGGCGTTCTACTGCTCATACTCTCCATAAGGAGATACTTGACCATAGAGAAGATAATCCTGCTATTTGCGGTATTCAACCTGATATACCTGCCCCTGGTATTTCTGGCGCATCCAACCATATCTGATATAACCAAGGCATTTTCATTCTCAGGAATCCCTCTTGGCAGTTCCTTGACCACCTTCATATTCCTAATAATAGCCAACCTGGGGACCACGATAGCGCCATGGATGCTCTTCTATCAGCAATCTGCAGTGGTCGACAAGGGAAGCACAAAGGAGGATCTGCTCTATGGGAAATTGGATACCTTTGTAGGTGCGGTCCTGATGGGCATAGTGTCTGTGGCCATAGTCATGCTCACTGCGCTCACACTTCATGCACATGGCGCAAGCACACTTGCATATACTGGTCTTGACTTTGCCAACACAATCTCAAAGGTACTGGGCCAATATGCCGGAGTGCTCTTCTCGATAGGCCTATTTGAAGCCGGTTTCGTGGCCGCCTTCGCATTGTCATCCTCATCGGCGTGGGCATACGGCGAGGTAATGAACGTGCCGCACAGCTTAAACCGCAAGTTCGGTGAAGCCAAGGCATTCTACTCCATCTTCTTCATAAGCATACTGGGATCGGCCCTGGTGGTTCTCATACCTGGCGCCCCCCTTGGATTCTTCACTCTCCTGGTTCAGATAATGGCGACAATACTCATGCCTCCTGCCCTGATCTTCCTATACCTGCTTGTCAACGACAGAAGCCTTATGGGGGACAAGGTCAACGGAAAGTTTACTAACATCGCAGTCATATCAATAATAATTGCGATAATCGTAATGAATACTATTCTAGCAATATTGCTGGTAAAGGGTGGAAAAATATGAATGCAAACCAGAATCTGGAGATGGTGCACATCACCAAAAGGGAGATAGTCAAGGAGATAGGGGATCAGGCTACCTTTGTTAAAAAGAAGAAGCTAGAGCGCATGATTCTGACAAAAAGGGAGAGATACCTTATGATTGGAATGAGAATTTACATAGTAGCTCTCATCCTAGTGATACTGCTGAGCCTGCTTGGAATCATCTGACTTGGTGACTACGTTGCAAAAAAGAAAGGACCCTAAGGTATTTGGATTCGAGCTTCTGCTCGATTGCTATGGCTGCAAAGACGAGGTATGTGGGAACCTGGAGCACTGCTACAGCTATCTGGACAAGCTGGTCGATTTCATAGGCATGAAAAAGCAGTCTCCTCCATCAATATTTAGGACGGATCGAAAATCCTTTCCTGACAAGGCAGGTCTTAGCGGCTGGGTGCCTTTGGCAGACTCCTCAATAGTGATCCACACCCTGTCCAAGAAGAATTACGTAAGCATAGATATATACAGCTGCAAGCCCTACAGTCAGGAAAAAGCGGTAGAATTTACAAGGCGCTACTTTGAGCCAAAGCGAATTGAGAGGCAGTTCATCCTTAGGGGCAAGCACTACTTTGATTCATACGATAAGAGCTAAACGCATACCGGGCTGCAGCCTCTTTTCTTGTGCGCGTGGCGCACTTGCCAAGTACTGCATTTGAAAGTAAGCAAAAGACGCCCTGGCCGAACTACTGCGGTTGTGTCCACAGCCCTACCCATTTCTATAGTTTCGTTTGTTTTGTTCATATTCTCATCTTGTTTGTATAGCATAATTTCACCAATCCTTTGAAAGTGTCTTATTATCTAAGTCGCTGCCATCATCTACTGTCTCTAAAGCACGCTTTCTTACTTTACCTAGCCTGGTAGCTGACGCTTTCATACCTTTCTTGATTAATTGCGTTTCAAAATTAAACAATTCACTTCTATGCTTCTCTATAACTAATGCAACATCTAGCTTTCCGCTAGATACCTTCCAGACATCATTAAACAAGCTTTCCCACACCTTAGTCGGTCTTAAATCTTCCTTTAACTGTTCTATTAGCTCCTCTTCAAGTCCAATTATAGCCATTAAGTAAATGGCAGTTGTTTTTATCTGCACATTTAATTCATTTTCACTAGAGTTAAAGGAAGGGTTGCTCGGTATAGCATCTAATATCTCTAAAAAGGGTCGTTTATTACTTATCCTAAACCAATTCTTCATGAGTTGGTCTTTCATAAACGATAGAATGCGAAATCGTAATTTTAAATCCTTTACAGATAGTTTGCCTGCAAGATTGGCTAGTTGTTGCTCTGAAATGTTCGTTCTGTCTTTGTAAGCCTCCAATTCGTCAAGATACCTATTTATTTCAGCTACATTCTTAGAGCGTTTCAATGCACCCATCACATTATCCACATGCATTTTAAACGGGGTGTATTCCTTCAACGTTATATAAACTGCTTTTTTATTTGAATCTTCAATATTGTATTTCTTAAAGTCTGGATATTTTACAAGAAGCAATTTATCTTGAAGATGCTCCCTTAATCTTCTATCTACTGTAGCCTGGAAATGGTGAAGCCGTGATGGGAATGGACGGTTTGAAGACATT
>DAIDLJ010000008.1:0-25666 GCA_027449585.1 Microcaldota archaeon
ATAGAGTAATAATTGGAAAAGTAAAGGTTGGAAGTCATGTTATGCTTGGCGGATTTGTAACCGTTCGCCCCGGAGTATCTATAGGAGATAAAGCAATTGTCCAGGCAAATTCATTTGTAGATAAAGATGTGCTGCCTGGCAAACTTGTTGGCGGAAATCCAATAATACAGATAAAGAAAAAGGAGTAGATGCTCCTCTTAAGCGCAGATGTTTTAACAAGATGAGATAATATCGTACTCTAGAACGTAATAGTCCCAGCCAGATTCGAACTGGCGTACGCGGGTCCAAAGCCCGCGGTCCTTGGCCGCTAGACGATGGGACTATGATTTCGTTTTGGTAGTAATTCCTATAAATAACGTGGTGTGGACCGTATGGGCTTGTCCTAGCTTCGAGAGCTTCCGATGACCCGAAAATCAAGAGACTCGCCGAACCTCTTCGGAACCAGATCTTGGCATGTTTTGAAGCTATTCCCTGAACTCATTGCGCATCTTCATCTGCCTGCGCTTCTTGTTGTAGGTTATTGCAAAGTTGTGCGTTGCGTCCCTTATCCTCCTTACCAGAAGCATTATCTTGCTGTTGTTGTCAAATCTCCTTGGCGTCTCCTCATCTGGCAGATATATCTCCTCAAACTTCTTGGCAAGACCGATTACAGGAATGGTAAGGCCTAGCGAATCAAGAGAGTCTTTTGCAGATTTGAGCTGCTCTGCGCCCCCGTCTATTAGTATCAAGTCAGGCATCTTGGCCTTCTCCTCAAGCAGCCGCTTGTATCTGCGGTATACGACCTCGCGCATGCTTGCAAAGTCATTTGCCTTCCTGACCGTCTTCATCTTGAATTTCCTATAACCGCTCTTGTCAGGTTTCGCGTTGACAAAGCGCACCATACCTGAAACAATGTGCTCGTTTCCTATGTTTGATATGTCAAATGACTCTATCACGAGCGGCAGGCTTGGCAGATTAAGGGCTTCCTGAAGGTCCGCAAGGGCGCTGTCATGCTCCATGTTCACTTCTATGTTCTTGGTCGCAAGATCAACGAGTGCGCGCTTATCTCCCTTGATTGGAACAATAAGGCTTACAGGTGCACTCCTTGACTTTGCAAAGAATTCCTCCAGAGCCTCCTTTTCGGCTTCGTCAGCCCAGCACTGGTGGCTAAGTATTATCTCGCGCGGAATTAGATTGGAGGAATAAAAAGCCCTGAGGAACTCCCTTTCGAAGTTTTCCTGATTATCTATCTCGAAGTCTTTCTTGCCCAAAAGCACGCCGCGTCTCACACTCATCTGCACAGCTATTACCCGCTCGCCTGTTTTCTTGAACGCAATTATGTCCTGGTCGAAATCCCTTTCGTGGTCGACTATCTGCTTTGTGGCCAGAAGATTTATGCTGCTTAGCTGATTTCTAAATTCAAGTGCGCGCTCATATCTCCCTTCCTTTGACGCCTGTATCATGCGTTCTGTGAGCATCTTTACCGTACGCTCGCTGCCACCCTTGAGGAATGCCTTTGCATTATCTACTTGCTCGCCATACTCATCCTCTGCCACCTTGCCGATGCATGGGGCGGTGCAGATGCCTATGTGATAATTGAGGCAGGCACGGTTTGGAAGCGTACTGCACGTCCTTATCTTGAAGACGCTGATTATTAGCCGCTGGAGTTCCCGTCTCCGCATCGCATCGGTATAGGGTCCGAAGGACTCTAGGGACGGACTGGTCTTTCTTGATGTGAGGATCCTGGGGAATTTGTCCTTTGTAAAGGAGATGTATGCAAATGTCTTTGAATCCTTTAGGTTGATATTGTATCTTGGCGAGTGCTGTTTTATCATTTTGTTCTCTAGAAGTAGGGCCTCTACCTCGCTTCGCACCACTATCCAATCTATCTTTCTTGTCTTTGATACGAGCACCCGTGTCTTTATTGCGAGTCTCTCCTGATTTGAGAAATAGTTTCCGACCCTGTTGCGCAGGTTCTTCGCCTTGCCGCAATAGATGATGACGTCTTTATCGTCCTTGAAAAGATACACTCCAGGATTTGTAGGGACCTGCTGGGCATCGAAATCTGTGACTTTTTTTATCTCCATCATGCTTTTTGCGCCCCGAGGGTTGATTTTAGAAACTGACCGGTGTATGACTCCTTTACCTTGACTATCTCCTCAGGCGTGCCTATTGCTACTACTTTTCCTCCGGCAGTCCCGCCTTCCGGACCGAGGTCTATTATATAATCGCAACTTTTTACAACATCAAGGTTGTGCTCTATTACAAATACGCTGTTTCCCTTTGCCACAAGTTCATTGAGAACACCTATGAGTTTTTTGGTGTCATCGAAATGAAGGCCCGTAGTAGGTTCATCAAGCATATATACCACATGCCCCTGTTTGTATTTGCTTAGTTCCCTTGAGATCTTGACTCTTTGGCTCTCGCCGCCTGAAAGTGTCGTTGCGCTCTGCCCGAGCTTTACATATCCGAGCCCGACCTCCACAAGAGTCTTGATCTTCCTTGCAATTGGAGGTATGTTCTGGAAGAACTCGTATGCCTCTTCTATCTCCATGTTTAGGACTTCGGAGATGTTTTTGCCCTTGTAGAGTATTCTGAGAGTCTCCTTGTTGTACCTCTTGCCGTGGCATTCGCTGCACTCGACATATACGTCTGGCAAGAAGTTCATCTCTATCTTTAAGACCCCGTCCCCCTCGCAGGTCTCGCAGCGACCGCCTTTCACGTTGAATGAGAACCTTCCTTCCTTGAAGCCCTTGATCTGGGCGTCTCTTGTCGATGCATAGAGTTTCCTTATCTCGTCAAATACCTTTGTATAAGTGGCGGGGTTGCTCCTTGGGGTCTTGCCTATCGGATCCTGCCCTATTACTATCACATTCTCCACCCATTTAGGTACAAAGAAGTATAGGTGCTCGCCTATGTGGTCAGCCTGCTCGCCGAACCTTTTTTTGAGAAGAGGCATTATTGTCTGGTTCATAAGGGTGCTTTTGCCAGAGCCAGAGACGCCGGTTATGCCGCAGAGAACCCCGAGCGGCAGCCTTACATTTATCTCTTTGAGATTATTCTCTTTTGCTCCCTTTATCTCCAAATAGTCTATTGGCTTCCTTCTGGTCCTTGGCGTCTCTATCTTTAGATCGCCGGATAAGTATCGCCCCGTAAGGCTATTCTTGCTCAGCATTATCTCTTTTGGCGTTCCCTGAGCGGTTATGTGGCCGCCATGAACCCCGGCCCCCGGACCCATGTCTATTACATAATCAGCAGCAAGTATGGTATCCAGGTCATGCTCCACGACTATCAAGGTATTTCCTATGTCCCGCAGCCCATGCAAGGTACGTATAAGTTTTTCGTTGTCCCTTTGGTGAAGTCCTATGCTTGGCTCGTCGAGGATGTATAGCACGCCCATTAGGTTGCTCCCTATCTGCGTCGCGAGCCTGATCCTCTGCGCTTCGCCTCCGGATATGGTCTTTGCACTCCTTGAGAGGGAGAGGTATCCAAGCCCGACATTCTTGAGGAAGCCGAGCCTTTCGTTTATCTCCTTGAGCACCTGCTTTGCAATGGCAAGCTCCTTCTCTGGGAGCTTCGATGGGAGATTACCAAAGAAGTCAACTGACTGGTCGATGCTAAGATCTGTGGCATCTATAATGCTCTTTCCCTCGATCTTGACTGCAAGCACTACCGGCTGGAGCTTCTTGCCCATGCAAGTCTTGCAGAGCTCGCCGGTCATGAACTTCTCTATCTCCTCTTTTCTCCATTCGCTCTTCGTCTCCCTGTAAAGCCGC
Source organism: Microcaldota archaeon (assembly GCA_027449585.1). Lineage (GTDB taxonomy): Archaea > Micrarchaeota > Micrarchaeia > Micrarchaeales > CABMGC01 > JAJZNA01. The sequence goes on from DAIDLJ010000008.1 coordinate 3,756, forward strand.
ATTGTCTGTGGTATTACGCCTTCAAAGCCCCCGTTGCCTCGGCCGTGAAACAGCCTTGCCTTGTCGGGCTGCGGCTCCTTATCCCCGTAAAGCAGCACATCGAGCTGCTTCTTTGTGAGCTTCTCTATCGGAGTCCATATATCAAATCCATGCCTCTTCCCCGCCTCGGCTATCTGCTGCGCCCTCCAGGCGAGGTCGAACTTGCCATATATCTCAATGGCTCCGTCCATTACGCTCTTTGACCTGTCGGGTATCAGAAGGTCAGTTGATATCTCCGTTATCTCCCCGAGGCCATGGCATGCAGGGCATGCGCCGAACGGGCTGTTGAACGAGAACATCCTCGGCTCAAGGCTCTCGAATACGATCTCTGGATGGTTTGGGCATGCGCCGAAGGTGCTGTATGAGGTCTCGTCTGCGAACCTGTCAAGCTCCTTCTTCTTATCCTTTGCCTGCCTGCTGCTTACCACGATCATCCTCCCCTTGCCCACAAGCAGAGCCTGCTCAACGGCCTCGGATATCCTCGACCTTTCCTCGTCGTCAATTTTTATCGTGTCTATTACTGCCTCTATCCAGTGCTTCTCATACCTTGCAAGCTTCGCTTCCTGCTTTACTGTGTCTGAAGAATAGATCCTCTGGTCTATCCGTATCTTTGAGAAACCCTGCTTTCTTAGATCGTCTATTACCTGGTCGTGGGTTCCCTTCTGGCCCCTTATTATCGGTGCCAAGAAGACTAATGTCTGGTCCTTTGACGCAAGGATGAGGCTTGTTATGTTCTCTGCGCTCTGAGGCTTTATCGAGCTGTTGCACTTCGGGCAGTGGTGAGTCCCGATCCGCGCATAGAGTAGCCTTAGGTAATCATAGATCTCTGTTACGGTCCCGACAGTGGACCTTGGATTCTTGTTGGTTGTCTTCTGCTCTATGCTTATCGCTGGAGAAAGCCCGTCTATGCTGTCTACGTCGGGTTTGTTCATAAGCCCTATGAACTGCCTTGCGTATGCGGATAGGCTCTCCACATACCTCCTCTGACCCTCAGCATATATGGTGTCAAAGGCAAGGGTGGACTTTCCGGAACCGGAAAGCCCGGTTATGACTATGAGCTTGTTCCTTGGTAATTCAACGTCTATATTTTTGAGGTTGTGCTCCCTTGCGCCCTTTACGATGATATTGTCCCTCATTTTACCAGCCTTGATGCATGCTTTTTCATATCTTCTATCCTGTCGCGCATCTCTATGGCTTTCTCAAACTCCAAATTCTCTGCAAAGACCTTCATCTGCGCGTCCATCTTTGCCAATTCTTTTTGTATGTCTGATCTTCCAAGGTGCTTAACCCCCTTCATATCGCCCCTCTTCGCCTCTATCTTCTTGACTATGGTCTTTGGTATTATGTTGTATTTCTTGTTGTATTTCATCTGCGCAAGCCTTCTTTGCTGGGTTATCTGGATAGCCTCTTTCATCGAATCCGTCATCGAGTCAGCAAAAAGCACCACACGGCCATCTACATTCCTTGCCGCCCTGCCTATTGTCTGTATCAGGCTCCTTGCATCACGCAAGAAGCCTTCCTTGTCCGCATCGAGTATGAATATGGTGCCAACCTCGGGTATGTCTAGGCCTTCGCGCAGTAGGTTTATTCCGACAAGTATGTCGAACTCCTTTGCGCGCAGCTGCCGTATTAGCTCTATCCTCTCCAGGCTCTCTATCTCGCTGTGAAGGTACCTGACCTTGAATCCCTCCTTTGCAAGATAATCGGTGAGGTCTTCTGCTGACCTCTTGGTGAGCGTTGTTATCAGAACCCGGTTGTTCATGGCTATTGTTGCCTTCGACTGCTCCATAAGATACTTCATCTGCCCTTCCATCTTCCTTACCTCTACAAGAGGGTCGAGCAGGCCCGTGGGTCTTGTTATAAGGTCCACCTTCCTGCCGCTCTTGCCAAGTTCGTACTGGGCGGGGGTTGCAGATACAAAGAGGGTCGTTCCCATCTTGGCCTCGAACTCCTCGAACTTTAGCGGCCTGTTGTCAAAGGCGCTTGGGAGCCTAAATCCGAAATCGACCAGGTTCTTCTTGCGCATGAAGTCGCCATTGTACATCGCCCTTGCCTGGGGTATCGTCTGGTGGCTTTCATCTATTATCATGAGGAAGTCCTTTGGAAAGTAGTCTATGAGGACATGCGGCGGCTGTCCTGGGGATCTTCCGTCAAAATGGCGGCTATAATTCTCTATTCCGCTGGTATAGCCCATCTCCTTTATCATCTCCAGATCGTATTTGACCCTTCTTTCAAGCCTTTGCGCCTCCAGCGCGCCGAGCCTTGGCAGCTGCTGCGCAAGCTCCTGCTTTATTGACTCAATGGCTGCCTGATGCTTTTCGGGCGGGACGACGAACTGCCTTGCAGGGTATATTATTATGTCATCTATGCTTGTAACTACGTCGCCTGTGAGGGAGTCGATCTCCTTTATGCTGCCTATGGTCTCCCCGTCCAACTCCATCCTTATTATGTTGCTCTCGTATGCAGGTATGACATCTATGGTATCTCCGCGAACCCTGAACTTTCCAGGCTCAAGGTTCTGGTCATTGCGCTGGTACTGTATCTCGACAAGTGAGGATAGCAGGGCCTTCCTTGACATGCCCGCATTCTTTCTCAGGTGCACGGACATCTTCATGAAATCGTCCGGATTCCCTATGCCATATATGCAGCTGATGCTGGCGACAACTATGGTGTCCTTCCGGCTCAGGAGGCTGGAAACCGCATGAAGCCTCATCTTCTCTATCTGCTCATTGACCGCCGAGTCCTTCTCTATGTAGGTGTCTGTGGTTGGAATGTAGGACTCAGGTTGATAGTAGTCATAATATGAGACAAAGTACTCGACCCGGTTTTCAGGGAAGAATTCGCTTAATTCGGTATAGAGTTGGGCTGCAAGAGTCTTGTTGTGGGCTATTATCAGGGTCGGCTTTTGCAGCTTTTGTATAACGTTTGCCATGACGAACGTTTTGCCGCTTCCGGTTATGCCTAGAAGGGTCTCCTTCTTGAACTGCGAGAAGCCCGATACGATCTCGCTTATCGCCTGCTCCTGCCCTGGCGAGGTCTTATAGCTGGATTTAAGCGCAAATTTCATTGACCATCATCGTTTTTCTCTATCTGCCTTTCAAAGCTTTTATATCCCTACTCAACCTTCGCATAGCGCCTACCAATGCAGCGCGCAGTGGAATGCGACTTGGACATTGCAGGATTCCGGACAGATTTAAAGGTGTTAAATGGTATTTTTGATTTGCAATCAAAACTGCTTAAAGTAGTTCATCTTTGGGAATCGCTACAAAAACAATATATAAATACTTATCCAATGTAAGTCATAAAAACTGGTCGCTGATCAAATGCCAAATAAGAAATCTTCAAGGGGAAAATCATCGAGTAAGCTCGCCGCCTTTAATAGAACACAGGAGATATATAAACTTTTAGAGAAGGGAATTATCGAGAGCGAAGCGCTTCTTAGCACCGCAGCGGACAGGCCAACCGATGATGCGCATGTGCTGGACCTGCTTGAAAGCGCAAATGCCCCGAGCCCACAGTATCATTCTGGATCCACTAGGAAGTCCAGGCAGGCAAAGGGGCGCAGGTCTGCAAAACCTTCAAATAGCTCCAAAAAGAAGGCGACTGCGGCCAAAAAGAGAAGAAGATAATCCGGCTAGTCCTCCTTTGTAGCTTTGCCTATAGAGAGCCTTACACCACCCTGACCTCGGGTTATGGTTATGTCGAGGTTCTCGCTTCCGAACATGCGCCTTAGTTCGTCGTAGGTATATGACCCTATCGAAGTCTTGTCCTTTCCCTTTAGGATCTCGCTCCTCTTCGCCTTTAGGTAGTCCTTCTCTATCGGGGTGTATGACAGGTCCAGCTTAGGGGCTTCTGCACCATATATGTCATCTATTCCAAGCTCGATGGGCTTGTAGCCCTCGCTTTGGTATATGAATGGGAGCACTGCTGCGAACTCTGACCGCGTATCAGGTATCATCCGCTCAATCTTGTCCTGATTGCCGCCTATGACGAAATCATCGCTGTTAAGGAATCCGACAAACACATCCGAGCCGCGCTCCTTGACCTTGTCCTGCAGCAGCTGTGAGACGAGCCTGAGTATAGTTATCCCCGAATCGGTTCCGAATCTCTGGGCGAATTCTGCTATCCCTTCAACGCGCATCCTCCCAAGCTCATAGTTGCTGTCGTTGCTCTTTACAGCTTTCTCAACCGCATCGGATATCTTAGCCTCGTTTGGAAGGTCTACAAGCGGGTCGAACTTCTTTCCCTTCTTCTTGAGGAAGATCGTTACAAGGCTCCTGAGTTCGACTGGGTCAAATGGCTTCTTTATGTAGTAGTCTGCACCGTACTTTATTCCCTTGAACCTGTTGGACGTCGGATCCATTGCGCTTACTATTATTACTATCGTGTCGCTAAGGCTTGGCGACTTCTTTATTGTCTGGCATATCTCAAGGCCGTCGAGCCCAGGAAGCATCAGATCGAGGATGACCAGGTCCGGCTTCTCGTACTTTATCTTCTCGAGTGCCTCCTTTCCATCATACATTTGTGTTATCTCAAAGCCGCTGCCCACGCTTAGAGACATTAGCTTGTTGATGTTCTTGTCATCCTCTACTATCACTATCCGCCTAAGAACGTTCTCATTCTGCAGAACGTAATATGTGAGTATGCCTCCGCTGCTCCTTGATGCAATCGTGTTGGCGTCCTCAAGCTCCTTGAGGCTCTTCTTTAGCACATCCTCTGTGGTATTGAGCGAGGACGCAAAGCTCCTTAGCTCGCTATAGGTAACTTCCTGCCGGTCATTTATCATTGCTACTATGTCAGGTTTTATGTCCGAACTTAGAGAGTCCATCCGATCGCCAATTCTAATAGCCAACAAAGGAATAAATAAGTTCTTTATCTTGCTGCTCCTCCATGTTCGCAAAATATAAAAGCTATGTACATCTTAATATGCAGTGTTTAGGTGTATTTGTGCAGTTGGGAATAAAGGGCATTGGAGTAATAGTACTAATAATATTGGCAGTTGGAGCTTACCTTGCCCTTGGACAAGGCCCATCGACGCTGTCTAGCAAGACCACGGTTTCGCTTCCACGGAACGGGAGCTACAACTTCTATCTTTATGGAAGCCAGAATGTCTCGTCAATGCTTGTACAATCACTATCGCCATCAAACGTCACCATATATCTTGGCAAAAGGCCGTTGCTGCTAAACAACATAGTGGTGCTGCATCTTTCGCCGGGGGAGGCAAACAACGTCAGCCTTAAGAGTTCGCAGACCGCCGACCTTAACGTCATGCTTGAATCTGCCACATCTTCATCTGCGACTGTTGTCCTTACATATGTTCCTGCAGGTTTTGGAGTGGGGGTCACGCCAGGCTTGAAGTACATAAGCCTGACCGGATCACAGCCACTGCAGGCGGCAACGACAACTGCGGCGCAGGCAACCACCACGGTTGCCGCGGTCCAGACGACGACAAAACCAACCACGACAGTGCAGGCCAATAATAGCCTCTCGGCTCTCGAAGAAGTGAATTCATCTAACCTTGGCCAGATGGTAAGCGGATACAATCTCCTCTTCCAGAAGGATTTCAAGGCCTGCACGCAAAGCACATATGACAACGAATTTGCGACGCAGTATGGAATGGTGCCCACAGGGAGCTTGAGCTTCTATAACGCGACGCTTCAGGTGCCGCAGAGGATGTCAAGCGGTGTAAAACCAATAGGAGGAAGCATATTCAATGTAACTTATGAGGAGGTTACTGGATCTGGCAACAGGAAGTTCGGGACTGTGAGCTACAACCTGACTGGACAATTCATAGTTACTTCGGTCTTTACTGGTGACTTTGGAAGAAGCTACAGCGCTGTCCTTGAGAATTATACCGTACTAAACAAGTCAACTGATAATTGCGCGACATTTGGAGTGTAAAAGGATTAGGATTGATGCTCCGCCCTGTTGTACTTTAGCGTCTTCTTTGGTATCTTTGCCTTTATTGGCAAAGTGAACCTGAATGTGGTTCCTTTGCCGACGTCGGAGTCCAACACCTTTATCATCCCATGATGGAGATGGACTATCTCGCTCACTATAGACAGGCCCAGGCCGGTCCCTGATCCTTCCTGCTTGACCATGCCCCTCTTGAGTTGGTAGAATTTCTTGAATATCTTTGGTATGTCGGACTTGGCAATCCCTATGCCCGTGTCTGAGACGTCTATGCAGACTGTGCCCTTCTTCCTTGTGACTTTGATCTTTATGTAGCCCTTCTCAGTGAATTTCAGCGCGTTGCCTATGAGATTTGAGAATATCTGTATCACCCTGTTCGGATCCGCAGTTATTTCTGGAACATCGTAATCGACTTCCCATACGAACTCGAGTCCTTTATTCTCGCAGGCTTCCTGAAGCGACTTGATGCTTGGATTGTTTAATATGTCCCTGAAGTTGACAGGCTGCACATCGAGCTTGACTATACCTGACTGCAGCTTTGCAACATCGAGTATCTGCTTTACCAGTTGCAGGAACCGGTCTGACTCATCATATATTATCTGGAGATACTCTTTTTGCTCTTTTGACAGGTTGCCTGCGTTGTCCGTAAGCAGAATTTTTGAGAAGCCCATTATGTTTGTTATTGGGGTCTTAAGGTCGTGGGAGATATTGTATATGAACTGGGATTTGAGGTCGCTCTCTGCTTTTTGCTTCTTTGCATCGTCCTCGGCCAGGTCTTTGGCGTCCTCAAGCTCCTGGAACTTGCGTTTTGTAAGCAGTTCCCTGCACATTATCAGGAACCTTGAAATGTTCCCATTCTGGTCGATTATCGCTTTAACGGTCTGATCGCATGGAACCTCTGTGCGGTCTTTCATATCGAGCATGCTGACATAAACATCTTTTATGTAACCATTACTCCTAGCAACTGAAAAAGACGTTGCCAGCTTCTTCTGGCTCTCCTCGTCTGCGCAGAGTGAGTATACCTGCGTGCCGACAAATCCATTGCCCATGTTGAAGAGCGTCTCTGCTGCGCGGTTGTATGACAGTATGTATCCAGAGGAATCGACCTCTATCATGGGATCGTTGGAGAGCCTGACCACGTCCTGAAGCAGACTGTCTGCGAATTTTGATATGCGTTCATAGTCCTTTGAGACTATGCAGTATAGGTCGTCTTTGCTCTTGTAAGCTGCCAGGTTTGCATAAAACTCTATCTCATTGCCGAAGTTGAGTTTTATCGGCGATGACATCCTACCTGAGCCAAGCTTTCTGAGCGAGTCGGGAATATTTGATGGAGATATGATAAAATCGGTGAACCTCTTTCCAACCAGCATGTCTCCCTGTATCCCAAAGATGTCGCCAGATGCGCCACTGACCCAGGAGATGATTAAGTCCTTGTCAAGGGACATGAACACGCTTTCACTGCTTTTGTCCAGAAGCTTTGCTCGCTCCTCAGCTTCGCGGGATTCGCTGACTTCATTTATCATCAGGTGCGTTAGGCCCTCGTTTATCTTGCTTGGTGATATCTCGAATAGCTTGCCCTGGTATAATCTTCCTGAAGACTCAATGAGCATGCCTCTCCTGAGCCGGTCCATTGAGGCATTGTCCAGATCGAATATGTCGGTTATATTGGTACCGGTAAGCTCCTTTTGGCTCCTGTTGAAGTAATTGAGCGCGGATTTGTTGGCGCGCACTATGGTACCTTCAAAGCTTACAAGCATCTGCGGGAGCATGTTGTTGAAGGATGCATCGAAGTACTTGGCTACGCTAAGACTCTTGTCCCTCTCGAACTTTGAACCGGACTCGCTGCTTACGATGCTCGATGCAACTGAAAAGAGGGTATTGTACTCCGGGCCGAATCCTTCCTCATCGGTAGACAAGAACGTTATCGTGCCAAAAGACCTCCCATCCTTGGATATTGGAAGGATGGCGCAGCACTTGTACCCGCGGTTCGCGTAGCTTATAAGCTCCGTGGCGGAATAGCCGCTAAGTCCATTTTCTATGTAGGGCTTTCCGGTGTTTAGTGCGGTCTCCTCTATCGGATTGAACTGCCTACTGGGGGAGGGCTCGTTTATTATTACCTCTGCTATGCCCAACTTTGCCTTTGCATATTCTGCGAACTTGAGAATTAGTTCGTGGTATCCCTGCGATTCGCGGCTAAGCTGAAGAATGTCGATGCTAAGCCTGTCTGCCGGAATTGGGGGTCGCATCCCGATCGCATAATAATTAATCCGGCAAACGTTATAAAGTTAGTGCAACGAATTACCTATTGTTTTCAATGATACAGAAGCTGTTTGACGGAGTATACCGAATTGATGGCAAGCTTGCCACGCAGAACATGGTCAGGGGAGTCAGAGTGTATAATGAAGACCTGGTGGAAGAGGATGGAAAACAATATAGACTCTGGAACCCGTACAGGAGCAAGCTCTCCGCCGCAATAATGAATGGACTAAGGGAGCTGGGCATAAAGAAAGGTTCGAAGGTGCTATATCTTGGCGCGGCGAGCGGGACTACGCCAAGCCATGTAAGCGACATAGTGGGCGACAAGGGGCTTGTGTTCTGCATCGAGATATCTGAGAGGAGCATGCGTGATCTGCTAAAGGTCTGCGAGGTTAGGAAGAACCTCCTTCCAATACTCGAAGATGCAAGGAACACGGGCATGTATTCCGGCGATGTTGGTGAAGTAGACATAATATACCAGGATGTGGCAGCGCGCGATCAGGACCAGATACTGCTAAGGAACGCATCAATGCTCAAGAAGGGCGGACTGGCCTATGTTGCAATAAAGTCGCAGAGCATAGACGTGGCAAAGCACCCTAAGCTTGTTTTCGAGGACTTCAAGAGGTCTGTCTCGGAGGTATTTGAGATAGTGCAGGAAGTGGACATAGAACCCTACGATTCAATGCACCTTTTCATAGTGCTAAGGAAGAGGTAGGCTGCGCAACAGTTAAATTCTGTTTCGTTCATAATGTTAAGCATGAAGCTTGATGCCTACATTAAAAGGCTCGACTCGGCGGTTCAGACCGACCTTATATGCAGGAGCTGCGGCAACAAAGTCATCTCGTTCTCATCAGTGCAGGAATCCATATGCAATTTCTGTGAGTCGCATGTGCAGATGTCCGACAAGGACTTTGTGCATGGCAGCAAGGAGGTTGAGGATGGCCTTGCGCTTATGCAGAAAAATGCGAGCATTGGAAACTGGATAGATGGGGCCCAGCAAGCAGATGCCCTCGGGGCGGGAAAGGATCCGTACCTTGCATTTGGCGCCGCGAACTTCTATAGGTTCTTCTCGGATTATACCTATTATTCAATTGACTACACTCTTGGCGGATTCATGTATGGCAATGCGGAGAAGAGAAGCGATGAGCCCAAAAAGAATAAGTACAATGCGATCGCTTTGATATCAAAATCTAGGGATTTCTTCTTCAGGTCGCTAAAGCTGATGGACATGATGAAGTATGATGACGATTCGGCAATGCTCATAAAACTCATTGCAAACTTGAGGCTGAAAAGAAGGACGCATGCGCAGGCCGTGCTGGAAATAATAGACAAAGAATCCAAAAATCCCATAATACGGGATTATGCGCACCTTGCATTTGACTACAACGAAAGGAACAGCGGGAAAAGGCTTGACAGCCTCATGTCCCTTGGAATCGTTAATTCATTCTATTACATGGCGTTGCGCGAGTCTGCGCACGGAAACATCAATGATGGAATAAGACTGATGGATGCGCTTGCATCTAAATCCAATATGCAGCTGGCTCTATATTCAGGAATAAGGCTTAAGGCAGTAAGGGAAGCTTCTGAATTGTGATGCTAATGGGAAAGGAGATCGGATATGTTTTCCTTTCAAATTCAAGAACTGCGGCTCTGGAGAAGGACGGGGAGATAGTCTGGTTTCCCTGTCCAAGGTTCGATTCGCCTTCCATATTCTCAAAGATACTTGATGAAAAGTCCGGTGGGTCGCTACTTCTTCGACCCAAGGCCAGGTATGATGTTACAACATCCTACATCGGGGATGGACTTATAGCAAAGAGCGTATTTTCAACTGCTAGGGGAAGGCTCGTTGCGATTGACTTTATGCCCCTTGCCATGCCCGCAATAATACGGATGATTGAATCTGAGGTTCCTTTCTCTGTAACGATAAATCCGCGCTTTGTTTATGGCAAAGTAGGCGCGGATATCGCAATTAAATCCGGAGGTATAAGTTTTAGGGAACGCGGCATGGAAGATAGTTTTGATGTAAGAATCAATGGCAATTACAGATACATGGGAAATGGAGCATTTCAGTTTGGCCGTGGAAAGGCGAGCCTGATGTGCCTATATTCAAAGAATTTCAAATATGGCCTTTTCGGTGCGGCAGGGGACGTTTATCCAGACCCTAAAGAGGCACTTGACAGAACACAGAGCTACTGGAAGGCTCAGATTGCTATGGCGCGCACGGCAGGAATATTTGTTGACGAATACAAACGATCGCTTGCAGTAATAATGGGGCTCACATACGCGCCGTCAGGCGCAATAATAGCTGCGCCTACCGCATCCTTGCCAGCGATGATTGGGAAGGGCAGCAATTGGGATTATAGATATGTATGGATACGGGACGCATCATATGCAGTCGAGGCGCTTGCTAAAGCAGGGCTTGTTTATCGCGCGCAGAGGGCGCTTAGCTTTATGGCAAGCACAATAGACCTGTCGCTAAAGAACTTCAACCATCCGCTGTTCGAACTTGATGGGACCGCGCCTGCTGCTGAGAGGGAGTTGGAATGGCTTGCAGGATATAGAGATTCAAAACCGGTCAGGGTAGGCAACGGGGCGTATGTGCAGGTGCAAAAGGACATTGAAGGAGAATTCCTAAACGCGCTTTACACCTATTTTGCCATCTCCAAAGACGCCGGCTTTGTAAAAGAGAATATGTGGGCGATTGACGCGATAGCTTCGTGGTGCAGCAGGACTTGGAATGACAAGAGTACAAGCCTATGGGAAGAGCGCGATGGAAAGCGGCATTTCGTTCATACGAAGCTTATGAACTGGGTTGCAATAGACAGAGCGTGCAGGTTAAAGCTTGCCGTGGGTGAAGACCGTGATGCAGCAGTCTTAAAGAGCATATCTGAAAAAATACGTGACGAAATAATGAAGAAGGGTTTCTCTAAGAAGCATGGCTCGTTCATTAAGTATTACGGAAGTGATAGCGTGGATGCATCTCTTTTGCTGCTTCCTCTGTATGGATTCATAGATGCTAGGGACGGCAGATTCGTTGGCACGGTTGATAGGATAATCGAAAGGCTTGGATCGGGCAATGGACTTTTAAATAGGACAGAGAACGATTATGAAGGAGAGGATTCAGAGCCATTCACTCTGACAAACACCTGGCTTGCAAGAGCGTACATTAGGATGGGCAGACGAGAAAAGGCGGTCAAGTCGCTTAAGGCCCTTGCCGATATGTCCACCAAATTAATGCTATTTGGCGAAAGGGTTGACCATAGGACTGGCCAAATTCTTGGCAATTTCCCGCAACTCTTCCCTCATGCAGGATTCGTCACCGCAGTCGCAGAGTACGAAAGTGCCGATATGGCGCTGATATGAGATCGGCTATCCCTTGACTACTGCGACTGGAATGTTCCTCGACACAGGCATAGCTATCTTGCTCTCTTTGACCACTTTTACAACTTCGTCGATGTCCTTGTAGGTCCATTCGGCTTCCTCACTCACCAGTTTCCTGGTTCTTATCCTTATAGATATTCCTTTCTTCATCAATGAGCTAAATGTCCGCTCTGCTGGAATCTCCCTTAACGCCTGGTGCCTCGACATTACTCGCCCAGCGCCGTGGCAGGCCGATCCGAACGTCTCATTCATTGCTCCTTCGGCGCCATAAAGCACGTAGCTTGCAGTGCCCATGCTTCCAGGTATCAGGACAGGCTGGCCGACAGAGCGGTAGAGTTTCGGCACGTCTGGATGGCCCTTTGCAAATGCCCTTGTTGCTCCTTTCCTGTGGACGTACACCTTTCTGCGAGTACCTTCAACAATATGCTCCTCAAGCTTTACTATGTTGTGGGAGAGGTCATAGAGTATGTCCATACCAAGGGCATCGGCGCTCTTGCCAAATGTGTCCTCAAAGCTCTTCCTTATTGAATTGGTTATTATCTGCCTGTTGGTGAAAGCAAAATTTACGGCGCTCTTCATCGCGGCAAGATAGTCGGCGGCCTCCTTGTCACCTATTTTCGCATAGCTTAGTTCAGGATCCACCAGGCTTATGCCACTTCTCCTCTGATACTCTACGAGCGTACGCAGATAGTCGCTGCAGATCTGATGCCCAAAGCCTCTTGACCCAGTATGCACCATTACGACCATCTGGCCTTCGTATAGACCAAAAGCCTTCGCAGCCTTTTCATCAAGAATTTTCTCCACTTTCTGCACTTCAAGGAAGTGATTCCCAGCGCCCAGAGTGCCAAGCTCATTGAGGCCCCTGGACTTTGCCTCCTTGCTAACCTTTGAAAAATCCGCACCGTCCATTCCGCCCTTCTCTTCTATTCTATTTATGTCCTCTTCGGTGCCGAATCCTTTCTTTATTATATAATCAACGCCTTCCTCACATATTCTTTCCAGGTCGGAATTTGTAAGTCCGATCTGCAGCCTGCTTCCGACTCCGCTTGGTATGTTCTTGAATAGAGCATCGGAGAGCATGTCCACATTGCTTCTTACCTCCTTCTCGGATAGATTCGTCTTGATAAGACGCACTCCGCAATTTATGTCAAAGCCCACTGCGCCAGGTGACACGAGGCCCTCTTCTGCGTCAAAGCCCATCACCCCGCCTATTGGAAACCCATATCCCTCATGTCCATCAGGCATGACCATGACGTTGCCTGCAAGGCCGGGCAGTGTAGAGGCGTTTGCTGCCTGCTGCAAGGTGTGATCCTTGCTCATCTTCTCCAGAAGCAGTTTGTTTGTATAGAGCGTCACATCTGTTTTCATGCCAGGCATAGCGGATTTCCTGACAACATATTTGTTCTCGTTAATTTTCTCAATTTCCATCGTATGCACGGATTTTCCTTCAGGAAGATTTATATATCAGAAAATGCCCCATTAACAGGCCAGATATAAATCGAGATGAAACTTTAAATATAAGTGGTTGTAATTACTAGGTGTGCAGGGATGGCGGAGCCCGGTCAAACGCGGCGGACTCAAGATCCGTTGGCTTAGGCCTGCGGGAGTTCAAAAAACATTGAATAAATCTCTCTCCCTGCACCATTTGGTGTTTAAACAAAACAAAAACGTGATGATATGCCTAAACCTTTGAGAAAAACGAGCGGAAGAAGCAAGCCTACAAAGAAGAATTCCAGATCTGCAGCAAGGAAACCGATCAGAAGGCCTGCAAAGAGAGCTTCTGCTCCGAGGGCAAAACTCAAGGAGAAGGTTCTTTTTGAGATAGAGCATTATCCGCAGACGGAGGAGTTCACTAGCTCTGCCGCATGTGCAATGATGGTACTCAGGCATGTAGACTCCAGCTTCAAAATGAAGAAGGAGGAGGAGTACAGCATATGGCAGGAGGCGGTGAATGGGAGCGTATGGCACGGCTCGAAGTATGGTCTTGCGCATTCGATAGCAAAGAGGGGAGGACGGGTAAAGATAGTCAGCAATACGAAGGATGAGGGATACGACAAGAAGCTTGCAGTTTATGAGAACGTAAACCTTGATACTCTAACTTCAGCTTGGAATGAGGTAAAGAAGAAGTCCGAGGATGCTAAGATACCTGAGGAGTTCACTAGCAACATCTCTGTGAACGCAATAAAGAAGGAGCTATCTACAAATCACATACCCATAGTGCTAATAGATGCCAATGCGTTGAATCCGTACGTGGAGTCATCGCCGCACTGGATAGTGGTCAAGGGCTATGACAAGGATGCCTTTTACATAAATGACCCTTATTCTGACAGCACGATAACGCTCGACCATGACGCCTTCAAGCAGGCTTTGGGATTCGACAACAATTTCCACATGGTGCTCACGGACGTGAGACACAGGCCCTCGAGCAAGAAGAGAAGGTAGGATTAGAGTCTAGAACTTTGAGACCCACGCATCTATAGCACTTGAGAGCGCCTTTTCCTTCCCATGGAACGAATGGTCAGCGCCGCTTATGAGCTTCTTTGAGAAGCTTCTTGATGTGCTGCTCTTCTCCAGGAGGTCAAGGCACATTGCAACGTTCCTAGTCGAGTTCTCTTCTTTTGATCCAAAGATTGCAAGTATTGGGATTCTTATTCTCCCAAATTCCTTTAGGCTTCCTTCGTAATTGAATAGCCTGCCTTCGATCCTTTTCGGATTTAGTATCGAATCCAGTCTCTGCGCAGAAAGACCGCTGCCTCCGGGCGCAGTTGCATTTCCTCTTCCGGATTGGACCATTCTCGAGCATTCTTTTGCAATGCTTGAAGCATTACTGCCAAGATTTTTAATGAACAGGTTGTGGTCGTCGGTTGGAGCCACGAGAACAACGCCTTTTACCCTGCGGTCGGCGCGCTTGTAGAGATAGTATGCGGCCTTCTGGCACCCTGTGCTATGCCCGCATAGGATTATTTTTTTGTGTCCTAGCCTTGACGCGGCGTTAACTGCACCTTTGATATCAAAGATAGAATCCTCGAACCTTTCAAGCTGCGTACCGGCAAGGAATCTGCGCCTGGTGCGCCCTGTTCGCTTTGGAAAACCTGAAACAAGGCCCATGCCGCGGTTGTTCGCAAGAAATACTGCCACGTTTGTCTTTGCGGCTGCGAGGGCAAGTCCAACGTTTGCAAATGCGCCGCTGCCCATACCTGGAATGAATATTATGCATATCTTGCTCCGCCCATTTGATGAAAGGACGCCGGTGAGACCCAGCCCGTCTGATGCCTCAAATCTCACGACCATGCTTCTCTTGCCAAGATCTGACGTGTCCATAAGCAGTATAACTCCTATGAAGTATTAATAAATTTAGCAGAGTAGTCATATCTACTGCGGGCCTGTAACTCAGCTTGGCTAGAGTGGAAGGCTTTTAACCTTTAAGTCGAGGGTTCAAATCCCTCCAGGCCCGTTCTCATGCATTGATAGATTTGATAGGATAAGTGCACATCATATGCATTTTCTGATTATTATATGTCTGCATTTTCAGCGCGTATGTTGCAGAATAGCAAGATAATTAAGCTTTGAAAGAGCAGTATTATTGATGAGTCAATGGCCCTGGAAAATGTTGATTTCCTGCTATTCCTGCTCGGAGCCGCATCGGCGATAATTTTTTACCTTACCGTAGTCTCCTTTGCAAGATATATTAAGCCAGAAAAAGTTGATATGTACAAGATAGTTAGCGGAGGAATAATGCCGATACTAATTATTGGTATCTGCATGTTTTTGATATCCGCATATATAAAAGTAACGATGCAGATGCCTGAACCTTACAGCTACCTGATACTAAATCCCCTAATGGCCGCATCGATAGTATTCATGTCTTTTGCGCTTGTGGTATGGGCTAAGCAGGAGGTGCATTATGTTGGTCTTCTCGCTCTGCTTACCGGTCTACTCACTCTGTATTATGGCGTGGCTGGCTATCAGTTGGGCATAACCAGCGTCCCTACGGATTTTGGCATATTGTATGCCTCTTTTGGTATGGTTGGGATTCTTGCATTCCCTGTGTCACTGATAATGGACATCATGCCAGGTATGACAAAAAGGCATAGCCGGATGTGGGGCGCTTACCTTACCCTGTTCTGGGTATTTTTAGCGATAGGCATAGCAACAGCCTTCCTTGCAATAGTCTTCAATGGTCCCTGATTACACGTGCACGTAGGATCTTGACTTCCCTCTGACCGAGATAAAAAGGCTTATAAATTCCTGCTCCTAGTCTAACATAAGTTAATTATCGCGGGAGAAAGCCAATGGCCGATGAAAGAGTTATGGGAACTGCAGTATTCATCGTATTAATTATATTAGCAATTTCATACGTGTACATAAATAGAGCCGGACAGGGCTCTTCTGCGACTACCTCTATGCAGACCGGCTCCACAAATACCGTAATTACGAATAATAGCGGCACGAAGATAGTGGTTTACAACAACCAAAGCTCGACTAACAGCACATCTAACACAGTTGCAAAGAACGCTACAACGACCATGTCGCCAATAAATTACGTGCCCATATTGATAAGAAACAATGCCGGGACAACATTGCCTGTAGGTTTCCAAGAGATGCTTGTTGTGGGTAGCAAGAACTATTCCGGACAGATAAGCAGCAGCTGGAACAACGTAGAATTTACAACGGTCCCACAGGGGGGAGGGGAGCATGTATTTGCTTGGGTAGAGAGCAACGCAAGCTCAAGCTCAAATGCAACGATAGTATGGGTTAAGCTCCCTTATGCGATAACTCCGCACAATTCGATTACAATATACATGAATTTCATGCCTTTTGCGGTTATGTCTAAATATGGACCTACTGGAGAGGCGCCGGAGCTGGGCAGAAATTATGGCGCTTATGATAATGGAGGGGAGGTCTTCAATTTCTACGACAACTTTTCTGGAACTAAGCTTGACACAAATCTGTGGATAAACTCATCGCAATTCGCATCCAACCCCATAATTGTCAGGAATGGGCTCACAATAGGCGAATCGGCCTCCAAGCAGAATAACGGATACAGCGCCGTGCTCTCCCTGCGCTCGTTTAGCACCGGTGTTGTGGATTTCTATGGTATACTGCATAATAATTCAACGCAGCCGCACTATCAGGACGTCGGGCTGGTGCCTGCCTCATCCAACAATGCCTGCAATCTCATAGATGTTGGGTCTTTCGTCGGACCGGGATACGGCGGGCTACAGGTGATAAACAGTTATTGCACTGCAACTTATGCGCAGGGGCTCAAATTCGGTAGTCCGCAGACTTATTCCATAATGGTTCCAAGCCTAAATCCAAACAATGTCACTGCAATGGTGAATTACTCGGATCCGATATCATTATCATTTTCAGCCATAACACTGCCGCAGAATATAGGATTTGAGAATCAGGGAAACGGTGGTAACCTAGGGCCCATCTATTGGATAAGACAGCGAGATTATCCATACGGAGGAACGATGCCACAGGCAAGCTTTGGCAGGATGCAGTAAGTGAATAAGAATAAATTAGATTGGGTTGCGATCGTATGTCTGCAAGGGATGTGTATTTTGAGCTCCTGATGATATTTGTAGTATCCTTCCTCATACTTTACTTTGCCAGGAGCGTTGGAGAACAACTGATATTCATGCTCATAGCGTTCATACTGAGCAGCGTACTTGGCGAGCTGTTCATAGGAGGGGTGAAGGGGCTTGTCAAGCATCCGATCATAGCGCAGGGCCAGGGAGCTGCGGCAAAGGAAGAGAGGCTGCATGAAAAAAGGTACGTCTTCCTGCTCTTCTTCATCTTCATATTGGGGTCTACGATTCTTGGAGGACTGCTATCCACGTACATAGTTAACAGCATCCTTTATCCATCGATTGGCAGCCTTCAGGGAGGCATAATCGTCAGCGGGATAATAACGCTTGTGCTGTACGTCACCATGCTCTGGCTGTTTGATGAGAAGCTCGTAAACAGGACTTCGGTAGGCCTGATCATAATACTCATTATTCTAATTGCGCTCTTTGTTTTCTTCTCAGGATACACAAATGCCTTGATAAATTACTTTGCACCGTCCTTTAGCCTCCTTACGCAGTATGCGGGCAAATTAGGGGTATGAGTACTGGAAATCGGGCTGGACTGGCGGATACTGCGATGCGTTTATAAATTTCTTTATACAGTTTAACATCATCCCAGATCTTTCGGATTTGAACGGAAAGTGGGATCGTTTATGCCGATGCGGGCTTTGCCACTCCGGCATTTTGTACGGTTGTTATTATGGAAGGCAGGACAAAAGAGGAGATGCGCGGGAAGCACTGGACCGAGATACTGGTGGACCGGCTGCTTGATGAGAAGAAAGCGCCATATTCAATAACCGGAGGCATGACAACAAGCGGCCCTGCCCATCTTGGAACCATATGTGAATTCCTCTATCCTGCAGTGATAAGGCAGTCACTCAAGAACAAGGGAGTTGAAGCTGACTTTAATTTCATAGGGGACATACTCGATGCATTTGACGGAATACCTTTTGAGTTGCAGAAATATTCCGATGTGCTGATTCCTGAGCTCGGGAAGCCTTTGGTGTACACAATTGATCCGATGGGGTGCCACACGTCTTTTGGCATGCATTACCTAGAGCAGGCCAAATCCCTGATGAAGCTGCTCTCACTTGACATAGAGGTTTTGACTGCGCAGGAACTGTATGCTAGCGGTAGGATGGATAAGTATGCCTCGCTCTTCCTCCACGAGGAAGAGGCAGTCAAGGAGGTAGTCGCAAAGACCTCCATGAAGAAGGTAGAGGATCTTAAAGGATGGAGCCCGATAATGCCAATCTGCGATAAATGCGGGAAGATCGCCACTACTGTAGTGACGTCCCACACGGACATCGAGTATGAATACTCTTGCAATAAGGACGTTGAATACACGAAGGGATGCGGATTCTCTGGGCGGGCGAAGCTATCTGACCACAAATATAAGTTGCAATGGAGGCTGCACTGGCCAGCATGGCAGGCGGTCTTCGACTCCAGCATAGAAGGCAGCGGAATAGACCATATGACAAAGGGTGGAAGCGCTACTACGGCGTACTCGATTCACAAGGAAATACTAAAGCGCGAGCCACCAATACTCTTCAAATACGGATTCATACTGATAAATGGGAAGAAGTACTCAAAGTCAAAGGGAATAGGAATGAGCGCGATGGAGCTTACGCAGCTGATACCTCCGGAAATACTCAAGTACGCACTGATAGAGCCGGACATACAAAGCGACAAGGATATAGATCCTACCGGGGACAAGCTAGTACTCCTGTATGATACGGTTGAAAGGACCAGCAGGCTTGCAGCTGCGGAGAACAGGGCAGATGAGAAGAGGATGCTCGCATTCAAAGTGGCCATAGGAAAACTCCCATGGAAGGCATCTTTTGTCGACATGCTCCTGAACTACCAGATATACAAGGACTGGGACAAGGTTGCCGAGATAGTAAACGACAGGGAGGGCGTTGGATATCTCTCAGAGTATATAGAAAGATGGATAGCGATGGGATATGCCCCTGAAAGGTATAACTTCTCGATAAAGAGCAGCAAGATAAGCGAAAACCGTGAAGTGGTTGGGAAGTTCGTACAGAGCCTTAGGCCTGGAATGACAGATCTCGAGGTACACAACCTTGTCTATGATACTGCAAAGGCCCAGGGTGTTGACGCAAACTCGCTGTTCGCTTCGATATACTTGGCAATAATAGGAAAGGAGAAGGGGCCTAGAATGGGCAAGCTTCTTTGCGCCATAGGAATAGATAAAGTCAGGCAGATGCTTGAATTCTCGATAAGCTAGATTATCCCTGGCATAAGCATCAGGCCAAGTGCCATGCTTACTTAAGGAGGCTCTCGCCCATCCTCTCTAGCATCTTAAACAAGACTGCAAGCGGCAGGCCGGTGATGTTGTAGTAATCGCCCCGTATCCATTCGACGAGTATCGCGCCCTTGCCCTGTATGCCGTAGCTTCCTGCCTTGCCCATTGGCTCGCCTGTGCCGACATACCAGCTTATCATGCTCCTGCTTAGGCTGCGCATCTTGACATAGGTAGTTGCCGAGCTTACTTGGGATGATCCTGTTGCTGCGTCGATTATGCAGATCCCCGTAGTGACCTTATGGACCTTGCCGCTAAGGAAGCGCAATGTGGATATCGCATCCGAGCTGTCTACTGGCTTTCCTATTATTTTATTGCCTACTGAAACGACAGAATCTGCGCCTATGATTATTCCGCCTTTATATGACTTGGCAACCGACCTGGCCTTCATTGTAGCGAGCCTCTTAACGTAAGTGGACGGATGGGACAGGCTTATGCTTCTCTCATCAAAACCGCTGGGCACTATCTTTGGATCAATTCCCATCTGCCTTAGGAGATTTGCGCGCATGGGAGAACCTGATGCCAGTATTATCCTCTTTGGCAATTAACCACCGCTTTAATCTGGGCAGGATATGCATAAATAACAGGCTAGCTTGCGTACTGCCTCGTTATCCGACGGCGCGTTTTGGCGGCCTGAAGCCTACTTCATGATTTGCCTTTGATGCGCCGAAGGGCTTGTAAGTGACATTGCTGTTTAGCGCAGGCTCTATGTCGTTTAGGGCTTTTACGAAGTCCTTCATGGATACGCTCTTCCTTCCCTCCCTTATCGCCATCATGCCGGCCTCCCTGCAGATATTCTCAAGCTCCGCGCCGCTGTACTTCTCAGTTGATGATGCAAGGATATTCAGGTCTACATCGGCGTCGACCGGCATCTTTGCGGTGTGGATCTTTAATATAGATAGCCTTGCCGCCTCGTCTGGTATCGGTATCTCTATCAATCGGTCGAACCTGCCGGGCCTCAAGAAGGCAGGGTCTATCAGGTCCGGCCTGTTCGTCGCGCCTATGACTACCACATCCTTGAGCTCGTTTACGCCATCGAGCTCGGTGAGCAGTGCGTTGAGTATCCTGCTGCCGACTCCTGAATCAAGATTTCTGCCGCTTCTCTCTCCGGCAATAGCATCTATTTCGTCTATGAATATCACTGCAGGCGCCGCGCCCCTTGCCTTCTGGAATATCTCCCTCACCTTCCTCTCGCTCTCGCCTACGTACATGTTGAAGAGCTCAGTGGCCTTGACCGATATGAAGTTTGCGTTGCTCTCGTTTGCAACGGCCTTTGCAAGAAGCGTCTTTCCGGTTCCTGCAGGGCCATAAAGGAGTATGCCCTTTATAGGTCTCACGCCCATTCTGGTGAACGCTCCCGGATTGGTGAGAGGAAGCTCTACGGCCTCCTTTATCTCGTTCTTGACTTTTTCAAGGCCGCCGACGTCTCCCCACTTAACCATCGGCACTTCAACCATGCTGTCCCTCATCGTGCTTGGCTTTATGGTATCGAGTGCTTTTATCACATCGTTTGTGGTTATCTTCACGTGCTCTGAACCTATTGCAGAGGAATTATTGCTGTAGAGTGTGTCCTTGTCCCGAAGTAGGTCTTTCTTCTCAAGAACTCGCTTTATCGCTATTAGGGCCGATTCCTTGATTAGCGAGTGCAGGTCGGCGCCGGTGTATCCGGATGTCATTTCGGCAATCTTGTTCACGCTGATACTGGATCCTGCGTTCTGGTTCTTGATCAGTATCTTCAGTATATCTATTCTTGCCTTTTTGTTTGGGATGCCTACTTCAATCTCATTCTCCAGCCTGCCTTCACGCCTTAGATGGTCCCCGAGCTCCTTGAGGTCATTTGTTATGCCTATTACAAGAGGTCCGTTCTTGTACTTTGCCGAAAGCTCCATAAGCATGGCAAGAAGCGTCTCTGATTTCCTTGCTATCAAGTCTATATTGTCTATTATTATGACTGAATTTGGCTTGGAGCGGGCCAGCTCAAACAGATCCAATAACATGCTGTTAATCCCTGGTTCATAACGCAGCCTTGCGCCGTCTATAAACTTGAATTCTATTGGGACGCTCTTTGCCAAGGTCTCTGCAAGAAGCGTCTTTCCTGTTCCTGGAGGGCCATGTATCAATATACCGCTCGTGCGCTCAAGCCTCGCCTCGTCGAAAAGCGATCCGTATCTTATTGGCAGGTATACGAGCTCCAGCAGCCTGTTTATCTCCTTGTCAAGGCCGCCTACTTCACCGAATTTCTCGGATATCTTTGGCAGCGGAATAGGATTTGGAGTTGGCACAATGGTTTTTGGATTGGACTGCTCTGCTTTTTGCTGGGCAGAAGAACTAACGCTCTCGCCGTTGATATCATCATCTCCGCCTTTGTCATCTGCCATTTAGCCACATACCCCAATAGGATTGGGGCTATCAATGTTTAAGAATTT
>DAIDLJ010000008.1:25676-30841 GCA_027449585.1 Microcaldota archaeon
AACTTTGGCAAGTAAAACCGACAATAGACCCTAAAGGATGCGTTAAATTTGGGGTTTTAGTGCCTTCTTAGTGCTTTGAGGGCGGCGGCTGCTCCGACAACTGCGCCTACTGCAGCATAAGGCAAAATCTCCTTTATAGTTACAGGGGTGCCGTGGAGTCCGTCCCTAAATTCGCCAATCACAGAACCTGCAGCTGCGCCGTAGGCTGACACCAGTGTCGCCACAACAGCGTCGGTAAACTTGTTTGGCGTCAAGTGCTTCATAACATCAATATTAGTGATATATTTACTGATATTAAAGCCTACTTATTTTGGGCAGAATTGCAACATATGATATCGATTTTGGGCCGATTTAAAAATGTCCCGGTGGGATCTATATCACGTTCTCCTTTGGGCGTCTAATCCTTGCCTTTGTAGGCTCCGCGTCATTTGATCTTGCGATTGACTTGAACAAGGCCGCTCCGACTTCATGCGAAAGTTCGGTGGCGTATCTTGAAAGTCTTTCTTTGTTTATCATAAATTCTCCAGAATACTGTGAGAGCATGGGAGCCTCGCCGACATGATCGCTCACGGTCCTTGCCTTCCTTATCTGCTCATATTCTTCGGCGCTTATCTCGCGCCTCTCCTTGCTTTCGAGAGATGCAACCTTTTCGAGCACCGATTTCATCTGCAATGCATCCTTTGTGTTCAAAAATAGGGAATAGCTCTCCGCGCCGCTGCCGTATCCTATGAATACGACCTCCTTTCCCTCCAGCTGCTCTTGGCTTGAATGAAGTATGTGGCTCTCAAGCGCAAGGAATGCTGATCCCGTGTATATGTTTCCTGTGACTGAAGGTATCTTGAGGGACTCGCCGACGCCGAGCTTCGAGTATATCTGCTTGAAGGTTTCAGTCTTCCTCACCTTTCCATTGAAGGCGTTGTGCATGTCCTCGAACTCGTTGACTATGCCCTTTGATCTTGGGTCGAGGCAGTATATTCCAGAGAATGCCAATATTAGTGAGTCGAGCGTTCCGCCTTTTGCAGCTATGACTGAAAGCTTCTCCTGCGCCTCGGTTATGGCAACTGCAAGGCTTGAGTTTGGCTTTATGCCGTACTTTTGCCGTATCTGATCTAGCCGCTCGATCTTCGATTCTGCTATTACCCTGCTGTTATCAGAGACGGACTTCTCCTTGTAGTCTGCGCCGCGGTTTATCTGCTCCCTCTCCACCTCGAGTTTTAGCACTATGTTCGCGACGTCCTGTATGAATTCAAATGCCTTCTCCTGTGTCTTGAAGCCGTTTAGCTCAGGCATCTTTGTCCCGTCGCCTATCTCCGAGAGTATCCTGTCCCTGAGCATGTCGTTGCTTCTCATGAAGTGCACTACGAGGTTTCCTACAGCCTTGTTGACCATCCCAGGATAAGGCACGTGACCTATTATTGTATATTTGTCTGTAAAATTGTTGAGATTGTCTATGTCCACGCCTGATCTCTCGAATAGCTGCTTCATGGATCTGTAGGTGTGGAGGAGATAGACATATTCAGAGTACTTGCCGAAAACTATGGCATACTTGCTGACCATGGCCATGCCCTTTGTCTCGTCATTTGGCGAGTCTATAGGTTTTATGAAATCAACAACATTAGACCTTGATGATCCTACAATCTCGCTTAGAGCCACTCCGCTCTTTGCCTTTGGATCCAGTAGTATAGCCATTGCGCCAAAGCCTGCAGTCTCATCAGCATTTGTACCAAACTTGTATCTGGCATCATCGGCAGTAATTATCAGTGACTTGCCTCTTATTCCGTTAGTGCTTATGTTAGATAGCGTTGCGACACCTGAGACGCATGCTGACTGGCTGTGCATCACTATTACGCTATCGGAAAGGTCGCCGACGTCTATACCTGCTTGCTTGCGCAGGATCCTGCTCATCTGGTTAACGGCATTTATTACGGCTATGCCGTTGTTCTGCGATATATCGTTTGAAGATTCGGTGTTGTAGTAAAGGTTCTGTATATCCGAGAGATTTATGTTGTATGAAATAGCCATCTTAATGACTGCCATTGCTGCGGCAGTTATCGGCGTCTCGCCGACATTGGCAACAGATCCTTTATGGATTCCAAGGCCCTTCTTGACCTTCTCGGCTTCAGCCATGAAGTCATCCACTCCATTTATGGTCTTTGCCTTCTCTTCGGCTGTTATGCTTAATTCCCCCGTATAGTGTGCTATCGCAACTATCCTAAGTCGCTCTTCCTGTGCCTGCGTATTTTTATCATTTTTTGAGCTTGCCAAAAAATCATCATTGGACTTGAAAAAATCAATTATTTAAATGCCGTATTCGTGGACGTCGAAAGACGAAATTGGATCTTTAATAAGGCATAAATATCATCAGCACCCAGTGCATACTGAGGATGCTGTGATGTTGAAGATAGGGCATAAGGGAACGTCGGAGAAGGGGATTCCGGAGAACACTCTTGCAAGCATAAGCTACGCAATAAAGGCCGGCGTTGACGGCGTTGAGTTCGACCTTAGAAGGACAAAGGACAATGTGGCCGTGGTCATACATGATGACACTGTTGACAGCATGACCAATGGCACTGGAAGAGTGCGCAACATGGAGCTTGCCCAGCTCAAGAGGCTTGAGGTAAAGAATTCCATGGAGAGGATACCTACTCTTGATGAGGTTCTAAAGGTCATAGGAAACAACCTTAGCCTTGCATTCATAGAGATAAAGGACAAGGGACTGGAGAGGCATACCCTTGATGCCATATACAGAAATGGCATGCAGGAAAATGCGGTGATAATCTCGTTTAGCAAGCAGATACTTAGGAATGTTCGGTCGATGGACAAGAATATCAAGCTTGGGCTTGACCACAAGGGACCTCTGAATGCGATAAGTTTCGCTGTTGAGGTAGGAGCAAGCTACATGATATCCAAGGCCCAGAACATAACGGCAAGGTTCGTTGAGCGGGCTGGGGAGAAAGGACTTGCAGTTGTGGCATGGACTGTCAATGATGTAAAGGAAGTGGACAGATTGCGCGGCGCCGGGGTGCAGGGAATAATAAGCGACTACACGAATTTGTGGTAAGCCTCCGGCGAGGATTGAACTCGCGACCTCGTCCTTACCAAGGACGCGCTCTACCACTGAGCTACAGAGGCACAATAGAGCTTTTCAGCAGGAATATATAAATTACATAATATTATCTACTTGATGGAAAGCCTAAGGGAAGCAAGAACTGGAAAGACCGGCAAGGACCACATAAACGCTCTTAGGGAGACGATGCACTCGGTTAAGGTGCTTCCCAAGGGCGTCTGCGGGATTACTTCTGATGGGTTTGGGCTTACGCAGATTGAGAGCGCAAGAATATTTCTTGACTCAGGAATGAGGCTTGTCAAGTATATCGAGGGAAAAACTCCCGGCGTCGATGAAGCGCAGGAGATACGAGGCATGTGCCATAAATATGGCGCTTTATTTTCAGTAAATGACAGACTTGACCTGGCAATAAAATCAGGTGCAGATTGCCTGCATCTTTGGAGAGAAGCAAATAAATTCGCCCAGGCAAAAAAGGAATTTAATGGATTGATTGGGATTTCAGTATCAAGCCTCGGAGAGGCATTCATGGCGCAGGAGAAAGGAGCAGATTATATCGAGGTTGGTAGCATGTTTTCTGGAGGGTCGGAAAAGGAAAGGATAGTCTCTTTTGATGAGTTTAGGAGGATACGAGAGAAGATATCATTGCCAATATACGCAGTTGGAGGAATCAGATTAGGAAACATTGGTATGATAAAAAGGCTTGGATCCGATGGGATAATGGTTAGGTCTGCCGTACTTGAGGCTGGCGACCCCAAAAATGCCGCAAGTATGATTATAGATGAGTGGAGCCGCAACTGAAAAGCTGCACTATCTAGTCGTGTTTATATGCAGGGGAAGGGATTTGAACCCTCGAAGGCGCTAGGCCACAGGATCTTAAGTCCTGCGCGTTTTTCTGTGGCTAAAACCGCCAAACCAGACTCTGCAACCCCTGCACGTTTAAGCGTACATAGAAGGCCCGGTGGCCTCTGCTGCCTTATTGTAGTGCTCCGGCGTCTCTTTCATCTTCTTTATGACGTCCCTCATCTTGGCCTCTACCACCTTTGATTCCTCCTGCAATGACTTGAGCTCTATGTCTATGTTTATGAGTTTGTTGAGCCCACGAAGCGCAATCTCTGCGTACTTTGGATCCATTACCTGTGGATTTACCTCGACAAGTATGTTCATTGACTCCACCTTGAATTGGTTGGAGTTTGTCATGAGAATAGCTCCGACTCCGGCAACAACTCCCTCAGATATCACCTTCATTCCTAGCTTATTTACCCTCTTTATTATCTCTTCATCCGGCGAGGTTATGAAGACGTTTTCCGAAGGCTTCTGGGAAGGCATTCCGCTTATTGATATCGTCTTTGATATGCCATTCTTCCTTACGAATGCAAGGAGCTCCCTGGATAATTCATATACAGAACCAGAAGGTATCACAAATTCCGACATAGCAATTATCAGCTTGTACTTGTCGTCCTTGTAGAGCCTGGCAGGAAACATAGGCTTGCCGTAGTGTATGGCCGCTATTGGAGGAAACTCGTTGCTGTCTATGTACCCTATGTACTCCATCTGCAGCTTTTCTATCATGTAGCTCCCTGCCATTGGGCCGACGAGACCGACACCTGGAAACGCGTCTATTAGCGTGTAATTCTTTAAGCTGTAATCCTTGAAAAGTTTTATTTCTATCATTGCAACACGCTATCATTATTCTGTTTATCTATTTAAATTAATGCTCTCCCTCGGATTATTGGTGTTTATTTTAATCTCGGTGTTACGACGATGAATATAAAAAGATATAGGCGTCAATATTATCGTGATTAAATGGCTGAAAGAGTAGGAAAGGAAAGAGTACAAAGAGAAGACGGCTATCTTTACTTCCTTGGTAAGGATGGACATGTCTGGAAGACCCCTATGAAGAACAACCCAAGAGGCAGGAAGGCAAAGGTAACTGACGAGACAGTAAAGAGGCAGGAAGGTTTCCTCTACTTCATAGACAAGTCAGGATATGTCGCAAGGACAAAGATGAATAGGAAGGGCAGAATGTCAAGAAGGGCAAGGAGGTAATCCTTGACTTTTTTTCTTTTTCTTTTTTATTATTTATTTTTCTGTTTCTTTA
>DAIDLJ010000009.1 GCA_027449585.1 Microcaldota archaeon
AAACATAACATTAAAACTGATAAAATATAAGGGAGATTCATGAGGAATAATATATTGCTTGTTGCGGGGCTTTTGCTATTGATATTTGCCGTGGTTCTTTGGAACTGGAATAATACCCAACACAACGTGGCACCTACAAACACAAGCCTGACATCCTCTGCTTTAATGCCGTGCCATGTTGTGCGCAGTGCCGGATCAATATATGGCCCTCAACTTGTAGGCAACTGCAAAAATGCATTTCCATCATATGTAGCATCATTCAACGGAACAGCGACTATACCTGACTATATTTACGTTGACAGATTCGGCGCAATAAATAATAGTTTTACACTCTCCTGGTGGATGTATCCGACAAGAATAGGCAACGGGGTTACTGGAGCTTATCCGTGGTCCGAGGATATTGTAGACATATACAATTCCACAGAATATCCGCAAATATATGTTGAATGGCGTGGCGACTCAAGCTTTAACCTTAATATGTGCAACGGATTTTATTACAATGGCACAGTGGACTGCAGAGAGAGTTGGATATACCTCAATAACTCCATGAGGTGGATTCAAGTTGCGATAACTTATGACATGGGAAATTATACATTCTACGTCAATGGCAAGAAAATAAGGAAAGTTTACGGCGGAGCGGGTCTGCCAAGCATAACAATTTCCAATCCGAAAGTATACCTATCTTACCTAGTCCCATATTCTACAAATGCCGTCGATACTGTTTTTGGAGGATATATGTCCAATGTTCAAATATACAACGCATCGCTGACACCGAGCAATATAACCTTACTTTATTCTGAAGGGATTTCTGGCGCGCCTGTGGATTTAGGCAGTATCATCGGATGGTGGAAGCTAGATGGCAACGCTAACGATTACGGGGGAAATAACTATACCGGAAAGCTCATAAATGGCGTGACTTTTGCGACATATGAAAATCTTAGCTGACTAAATGTATGAACTTCTTTGCCAGGTTTAGGGGCAACTATTTAATCATGTATCTTTTAAGCGTTACAGCACTCGCATTTTTACTGCAAATACAACGCAGATTAACTAAGTTTTATAAAGTTAAAGACGCAATTAGTTATACGTTTGGTGATTGTTTGGTATCGGAAGAGGAAGAATTGGATCATTATATTGAGGGGTTTAACCAGGATAAAGTTACAAGGAATGATGCTACCTTGAGAGTCATAGTGTCAAATGACTTGATGAGCAAGCCAAAGGAGGCAGAGAAGGCGCGCAAACTAGTCGAGGAACTCAGATATCTCACACTTGCAACAACAAACAAGGTAATGATACCGTGGAGCGCACCGCTCCTCTTCGCGCACGACAAGGATTACAATTTCTATTGGAGGTGCTCCAGGAAGACTGTGCACTCGACGGACATAGAGGAGAATGACAATGTTGCATTCACAATATACAACTCAACCCTACCTAAGACAGAGGTCTATGGTGTGTACGTAAGGGCAAAGGCCCACGTGCTGGTCGATGAGAAGGAAATTGAGGATGGACTCAGACTCATAATGAAGAAGGAGAAGAAGCCCATGCCGCCTGTAGAGGAGTACATGCCAGGCGCACCGAAGGCAGTCTACAAAGCAGTTCCAATAGCAGTATGGATAAACGACCTTGCAGACAAGGGAGAGGACATCTTGAAGTACTTAAGGCTCGAGATAAAGCTCAAGTAGGCGGCTTTGCTGTTGCTCTTGCTGGACGCACGGAATTAATT
Source organism: Microcaldota archaeon (assembly GCA_027449585.1). Taxonomy (GTDB): domain Archaea; phylum Micrarchaeota; class Micrarchaeia; order Micrarchaeales; family CABMGC01; genus JAJZNA01. Next base: position 1,724 of record DAIDLJ010000009.1, read on the forward strand.
GTAGATTAGATTCTTATAGCATTTGAAGAATTTAATTACGGTTAAATGAAATTGCATAGGGCGAAGAGAGTCGCTGTGGACATAGACTTCACCATAGCAGACGTAAGCAGGCCAATGCTCGAAATGCATAACGCAATCAACGCGACCAACTACAAAAGAGAGGATGTCACGGACTGGGACTGGGCATCCGTAAACATGACGCTGGATCAATTTTACGATTTTTATGTTAAGGCGTGGGTTGACAGATATCATTCTATAGGATTGATAGTGGATCCTAGGCTTCTTAGGGAGGCTGAAAGATACTACAGCCTGGATCTAGTTACAAGCAGAGCAGGACATCCGATGTCAGAAAAGACGATTGGTCCGTTGAAAAAATGGCTGCGCCACCATGGCCTCTCCGACATAAAGCTGGTCATAAGCAAGCTAAATGAGGAAAAATCCGAACTTGACTACGACATATACATAGACGACTCTCCGAACCTGGCCAGAAAGATATCAGAGGACAAGAGGAAGATGATGTTCGTTGTTGACGCCCACAACAGGAGCATAAGAGGCACCGAGAACGTAATAAAAGTTAGGGACGTAAACGAGGCGCTACTAAGGATAATAGACATGGCAGAGACTAAGGCAAAGGATGCATGATTATAGATTGACCCTTTCAGTCTGTATTGCGCAGTTTGGGCAGTCGAATATCATGTCGCCACTTGGCACGCCGCAGGTATAACACATGTACTGGCCGCATCCGTCGCAGTACAGCACTGGGCCTGAAAGCGGAGACTTTCCGCACTGCGAGCACTTGTATACTGCACCCTGGCTCTTGCTCTCCTGCTCTGAATCATTTTCATCTATCTTCTTCTGGTTAGACGGCTTGCCTCCTGCAAGCGCGCCGAGAATATCGCTAAAGACGCCCATAAAGACATTTTGCAGTTTCTGGTATTTTAACCTTGCTGCGCTGGCATCGACTACGTCGCATCGAATGTGCTTATGCATTTAAAAGGATTTCTTGCGCAGACATAATTGCGCCGCTGTAACTCAGCCCGGGAGAGTGTCCGCCTGAAGAGCGGAATGTCGTGGATTCAAATCCCACCAGCGGCATTTTATGATTATTTGGCTTGCGATGCTATTTGCTGACAGATTTGTTTTTGAAAGCATCAAGAACAGGCAGGTCCTTTCCCGCAATGTACGCAAGCGCTGCGCCTCCTGAAGTTATCCTCTTTCCGCCCAGTATGTCGTATGCCTTGTCCAGGCCAATGTCATCCATCGAATCGGCAGAGTTTCCGCCTAAAGTATAGTTCAGCGCCTTCTCTCCCATGAACCGTGTTATGAGCCTTATGGTCTGATTATATCCCTTTTCGTACCTTCCAACAGGTCCTGCATATATTATCATCTCTGAACCGGAGATCTCTCTAAAGAACCTGTCAATTGTGTTGTCACCTATGTCGGCTATCGGGCCCTTCTTTGATCTGAGCTCGCTTATGGATACGTGCTCGCCTCCCTCAAGTACGAAGTCCGTTGGATATACGACTCTCTCTGCAAATTCGTCGGCCAGCTTCTGCGCGGTCTCCAGTGTTCCAGTCTCGCTGAGAAATTTCTTGTTCTCCTCATTAAACGAGTCGCTGTTCTTGGCATAGCATACAGACTGCCCAGGGATGCCCCCGCAGAGTATCCTGACATTCCTGTTCTTCCCCACTTCATAGACGTAGTCGAACTTCTCCCACTTCTTTCCCCCGAATATTATTGCGGTGTCCTTTCCAGACCTTATGTTTGACTTTATCTCCTCAAGTATCTTTAGCTCCTTCTCCATCTGCAGGCCGAGGTAGGAGGGCATTGCATTGACGAAACCTGTTAGGGACGTGTCGGACCTGTGCATTGTAGCAGGTGCATCGTTTATGTAGATGCCCGCAAGGCGTGACATGAACCTTACCATATCCGATTCCGAGCTCTCTTTTGCTGATGCAAACTTTTTCTTCTCGTCATCGTTGTCCCTCACGTTCTTTAGAACAAGAATGTCTCCTTGCTTCAATCCTGATGCGGCACTCTCGGTGTCTGAATCGGCGAACGAATCCGAGTAGATAACATTAGCTCCTTTTACAAGAGACTGCAAGGCGTAGGCATGCTGCTCCATGCTCGATAGATAGTCGCCGTCTCCTCTCCTTCCCTGGTGGCTTATGACTATTGGTATAAGTCCCGCACTCACATAGGCGGAGAGATTTGCGGCGCACTCCTTAAGACGCAGGTTGCTGCTGTTTATCCTTCCGCCCTTTACCGGGACGTTAATGTCAACCCTGACTAATGCCTTTCCTTTAAGCTCGCCGAACCTTCTACTTATGTAAAGTTCTGAGAGATCCGTTGAATCACTTGAACTTCTTCCTGGCCGAATCCATCATGGCCTTGTAGCCCTTGCTGTATTCCAGCTCATCAGGGACGAGCGTTGCTGGATGCACGAATCCCTGCTCGCGCATGTACTCTGCCTTCTTGACGGCCTTTGTCCTGAAGTAGTCCCAGTCAGGCGTGTCGAATGCATCGTGATGCGCCGTGAACCTTCCTTCATGCATGCTAAAGAGCACTGCGCTGACTATTGGCATGCAGTAGTTCGAGCTTGCCGCTGCCTTTATCCTTACTGGCATGAGCGGCATGTGGTGGCTGCCCCTCGTATCTCCGGCCACATAGTGAGCGACCTTGAAGACAGAGCATGCCTCTTCTGTCGCAGGGAAGTCCTTCTGCAGCCTCATTAGGGCGGCAGGATCGTCCTTTCCGACGTACGTTCCGGCTATGTTGTGCAGCTTGTCTGTCGTTGCCGAGAGTATCGGCTCGGTCTCGTTCCTCACGCTGTCTATCACGTACCTTCCGGGATACATGAGGAGTGCGGCGATTAGGAAGTTGTCCTGAGGTATGCTGAACTCGGCAGTCTTGCCTTCCATAACGTCCATGACCGTGAGCTTCATTCCACTTGCAAGCTTTGGATTGACTATAAGCCCAGTGTTTGCAGAAGGCTCGCAAAATAGCCTGTAGAATGGATAGTTGAATGCTCCAGGTTCGGTCTTGTCCATTGTGAATAGAACGAACGCTTCGTTTGGCCTCTCCTCGAATTCAAGCTCGGCTACGCCAGGACCCATGCCCTTGACGTTTCCAGAGAAGGAGTCCTTTAGCAGGTCCTGGCCCGCGCCATAAAGGCTCTGCGACTTTGCGACGTCCGCCCCTGCCTTGAAGGCATCCCATGCAAGCTTGTGGACCTTGCTGTTCTCCAATCCATTCTTGTGGGACATCAGCAGATGTATGTCGTCTCCGGTGTAGGAGACGTAGAGGTCTATTATTCCTGCGGCCTTCATCCCCTTCCTCACGAACTTCTCAACTGCCTCCAATACTTCGTCGCTTGGACGAGTATGCCCGCCAATCGATCCTATGTCCGCCTTTATCGCACTTATTGTTATTTTCATTTGTATTCACCGATATGAAGATTAGCGTCAGTCTTGTCTATTGATCTTTGCGGATCCTTTTCAATGCCGCACATCGCCCTTATCGCATCGATGTTCTCTGGTACGACATCGGCTTCTTGATGCACCGCCTGGAAGTATTGAAGCCTCTTTGCGTCCATAGTCATCTCCTTCCACACTGCGATCTCGTACATGTCCCCGTCTCCCCTGCCAAGCTCCCTGGCTATGTCCATTACCTGCGCCGTAGAGCTTATTCCTTCCTTAATCGAGACGAGTGCGATCCTTCTGTATTGAGAGAAGGCGCGCAGAACATCTTCGGTTGATGCCTCCTTTTCAAGGTCTACAGTAATCGCGTGCAGGTGCATGAGAGTGGTCGACGCCTTTATCGCTACAGTGCTTATCTTAAGCGAAGGCATTAAGGTATTCACATCGGCGCCGTGATGCGACGGAAGATGCTTGTCGACTTCAAGTGCATTTATCGGACCCTTCTTCGTCTCTGAGGGATCTGCGCCCCTCCTGACAAGCACTGCACTTGCACTCTTTATTCCAAACTCTTTCTGGAGAGGAAAGAGCGTTCGCACGAGTCCGGTTGTGTTGCACGAGACAACGCGCGAATACCTTGCGCCGATGGCCGATGAGTAATTCACATAAGCATTGAACGAAAGCCCTGCCACGCTGTGATCTTCGCCGCCCTGCCATATCGCCTTTACGCCGGCTTCTTCGTATATCTTCTTGTTCTCCTCTCCGACTCCTTCCGGAGTGGTATCGACTATTATGTCCACGCTGCCAAGGAGATCGCGCAGTGTGCCGCTTGCCTTTACCTCGCTACCCTTGAATGCATCAGGATTGCCTGATGAGTAAACGCTTATTCCGCGCCTTCTTGCAAGTTTTGCCTTGTAATCCGGGCTTTGCTTGGCTATCCCTATGAGCTGCATGTCGTCCTGTCTTGATACGGCATAGGCTACTCTCTTCCCTATAACTCCGTAGCCGTTTACCCCAACCTTTATCATTAAAGGATCCAATTTAATCTGATTATAAAAGGTTAAAAGGCTTTCTGAAATTTTATTGGCGGCATGTAGAAAATTCACGTTTTTCATTTTCCTGCGACGTCATCGGCATCTCGATTTGCGCCGCGGGCTTTCCTGCATGTTTTATTTATCTTGCGTGGCAATCGTATCAGTATGGGAATGGTCCTACTCAATTTCAAGGATTATCTTGGCGTTGATTCTTCGGCGAAAATAGCCTCTGTGGCGTCAAGGCTGGGCTTTGGACAGAAGGTAGTAGTGGCGCCATCAATCGCATCTTTCTCAAAGGTCTTTTATGCCCTGAAAAAAAGAGGTGGAAGAATAGGCTTGTGCGCGCAGAATCTCGATCTTCCAGGATCCGCAGGGCCCTACACTGGAAAGACGACAATTGATGATTTCAAGAATCTCGGATGCACATACGCACTCATAGGGCACTCGGAGGTGAGACATAGGGATTCTCCGGAGAGGGGCGAGTCGGATGAGCTGGTTGCGATGAAGCTAAGGCTTGCACTTGACAGCAATCTTGTCCCGATACTCTGCTTCGGTGAGACTGGCAGCGAGAAGGCAGCTGGAAGGACGAAAGATGTAGCGGCAAGGCAGGTCAGTTCGGCGCTTAGGCATGTGAAGAAGCGCGAGATTGGAAGGATGATCTTTGCTTATGAACCGGTATGGGCGATAAAAGGGCACGGAGATGCGCAGGCGTGCAGCGCAGGGCACGCTGCAAATGTCGCCGCCCATATAAGGAAGGTGGCAGGTCTTGGAAATAATGCAAGGATCCTCTATGGAGGCAGCGTCGATGGAAAGAACATGAAGAGCTATCTTGATGCGGGCTTCTACGGAGTGCTTGTGGGCCGTGCTGGCACAAGCGCAAAGAGCCTAAAGGAGATACTGGCAGGGATGAGAAGCCATGGGAATAGTTGACGAGTTCTTAAGCGGCAGGAAGTTCGTAAAGGAGAGCCTTGGCCAGATGAAGGCGCATTCTAGATCGCTTGCCGCGGAGATAGTAAAGAGCAAGGGCCTCCCGGCGCAGATAATCTACATAGAGCGCGGGGGTATGGTAATAGGCAGATTGCTTAGCGACGCGCTTCTGGTCAGAAGCGTCTACGGGATAAGGGCAAGCTACTATACGGGAATAAACAGGAGGAGAAGCGCCGTGCAAATCGGTAGCCTTCCAAGGATAGAGAAGCCATCCGGATACGTGCTCCTTGTTGATGATGTTGCAGACACTGGAAAGACACTGCAAAAAGTTGCAGGGACAATAAGGAAGAGATACGGCGCAGAAGTGCTCACGTGCACTGTGTTCTACAAGCCCAGGTCGGTGATCAGGCCGGACTTCTACGCCAAGGAGGTAGGCAATGACAAGTGGATAATATTCGAGTACGAGGAGAACGAGTTTGGGAGGAGAAGATGAAGGCTACTTACATAGTTCACGGCTTCGTGCAGGGGGTTGGATACCGGGCTTACGTCAAGGCGCTAGCTGACAGGCTCGGAATAGGCGGGATAGTTATGAACCAGGCGGATGGCTCTGTGCTTGTCATAGCAATGGGTGAGGAGGTGGTGCTCAAGAACTTCGAGGCGGGCCTTGACCTCTCGATGAAGTATGGGATACAGGTGCAGCTCATAGAGAAGCAGTACGAGCCAGACGGGGATAACGCAGCTGAGATAGACTTCAGCACATTTAGCATAGTCAAAGGCTAGCTTATCGATTCCGAATCGGCAAGATTTGGATGCACGACATTATACTTTTCCTTGAGGGCATCCTTTAGCTCCACGGATCTTTCAGGCTCGCCGTGTACCATGAAGATGTTCTTCAAGCCATGTATCCTTCCTACAAACGAGAGTATCTGCGCCCTGTCCGCGTGCGCCGAGAGGTGGTACTTCTCTATTGCCATGTTCACCTGGACCTTCCTTCCCTCTATGCTTACCTCCTTTGCCCCGCTCTCTATCGCCCTTCCAAGAGTCCCGTCAGCCTGGTATCCGACCAGTATTAACTTGTTGTTAGGATTGCCTGCCATGGCCTCGATGTATTTGAGCACCGGTCCTCCGGTGAGCATGCCGCTTGTCGTGACCACTATCGCAGGCTCCTCGCCATGCATTATTTTCGATCTCTGCTGCCTGGTCGTTACATTGTGGAAGTTTATGCTCTTGAACGGATCGTCGTCGTTCATCAGGATCCTCTTCTGGAGCTCATCCCTGCAGTATATGACGTTGTGCCTGTGTATGCGCATCGCCTTTCCTATCATGCCGTCCATGTATATCTTTGTCTTTGGGAGCAGCCCGGACTTCATGTAATCGTCAAGTATTAGTAGCACCTCCTGCGCCCTCCCGACGCCAAAGCTTGGTATTATCACCTTGCCGCTCTTGCTTAGCGTCTCCTTTATGCTTGACATCATCGACTCTATGACCTTCTTCTCCGGCTGGAAGACGTCCTTCTCGCCGCCATAAGTAGACTCCGTTATCAGCGTGCCGGCCCTGAGCCCCTCGGCCTGCGCGGCGTCGAGCAGCTTTGTGGCCCTCAAGTTGAAGTCTCCGGTGTATAGCAGCGCATGATGGCCGTCGCTTACGTGGACCATCGCGCTTCCGAGTATATGACCTGCGGTGTATAGCCTTATCTTCAGGCTCTTTATCTCGAACTCCTGGTCGTACTCGACAAGCTTGTTGTGGGTCTGCATCTTCGATATACCATCCTTTGTGACATTGCCCGGATTCGATATGCGCATGTAGTCGCTTATCAGGACATTTGTGAGCTCGAACGTAGGCTTTGTGGTATAGACGTATCCTTCGTATCCTGCGGAGAAGATGTGCGGAAGGTATCCGGAGTGGTCAAGATGTGCGTGGCTTGTGACTATCCCGTCGACCGTCTTTAGCTCATCGTCGGTTATGAGGGGATACTCCGTCTGCTGCCCGAGCTTTATTCCGGCATCAAGAAGTATCTTGGTGCCTTCGCTCTCCACCATTATGCAGCTGCGCCCCACTTCGTGGGCCGCGCCAAAAAAAGTAAGCTTCAATTTAGCACCGATTCGTCCATGCTGCTGTCTTCATCCTTCTCCTTCTTGTCTTTCATTATCGCCACGTCCGCAAGGCTTACCTCCTGAACCTTCTGCTGATCCCTTGGTCTTCTGCCTTCGGTCTTCGGCCTGCGCCTTGCCTCTCCTGTCATCGCCCTGAGCGCTGCGTATAACTCGTCAAGCTTCTTGTCTGACTCCTTTATCTTGGCCTCTGACTCCTCTATCCTCTTCGTAAGGTCCGTTATGTCCTTATTTATGAACTCGAGCTTCTTCCTGAGCCTAAAGCTCTTTAGCGCGTGCTCGAGCTCCTCGTCTATCGCGGCCTTCTTCCTTATAAGGTCCCTTTCGGCCTCTAGCGTGAAGGCCTCGGTCGCTATCCTGAACTCTATCTGCTCCTTCCTCCGCCTAAGGAAGCCTATATTCTTAGTATTGGACTTGCTTATCTCTGATAATTGTGATATTGCCGCCTTATCGGCTACCTTGTAGGAGAGCCTGTTCCTTGCGAATTTCGCATCGCGTATGAATCCGAACCTCCTCTGCCTCTCCTCTTCTATAAGCTTCTTTTGCTGCTCCTCCTTGCTCAGTGGCGCGGCAGGCGCCTTTGCAGCAGCTGTTGTGGCTACTGCTGTCGCCGTTGCTGGTTTCTGCGCAGCTACCTTCTTTACCTCTGCAGCAGGACTGGTAGCCTCTGCCGCCTTGACTTCCGCCGCTGCGTTATTCTCGCTCAGTAAATCGCCTTGTTCCTACAGGACTGAATAATAAACATCCAATAGCCTGTCAGTCACTTTCTCTTTTGAAAACTCTGACGCCGTCCTTACGGCCTCGTGTTTATAATGTCCAGTATTATTTAAAACCTTTTCTATTTTTTTGGCGCAGTCGGTATAATCTCCGGGCTTGAATTTCTCGCCGTTCTTTCCATTGACGACCATCTCGCTTATTGCAAGATAGTCCGCTCCGACAACCGGCTTGCCTGTCGCCATTGCCTCGAGCAGAACTACTCCCTGCGTCTCGAATGTTGAGGGAAGGCAAAAGACATCTGCCGCGGCGTAGAGCCTAGGCAGCTCCTTCCTCCCGACAAAGCCTATGAACATGGTCCTCTCCATTATGCCAAGCTTCCTTGCCAGGGACTTGTAGTGGTTCTCTGCCGGTCCTGTGCCCCCGACAACAAGGACAAGGTTCCTGTCCTTTGCCATCAGTATCCTTGCGGCCTTGAACAGCACCTCTATCTTCTTCTCCCTGCTGAGCCTTCCCAGATACAGGACCATCTTCTGCCTTGGCTTTATTCCAAGGGACTTCCTCATGCGCGATCCGCTCACGCGGGTATTGAACCTTGAGAGGTCTATCGCATTGGGTATCGTCTCCACATTGGATATACCGTACCTTCTTAGCATCTTGTTTATCGACTCGGAAGGCGCTATGACGCGGTCGCATCTGTTGTAGAAGAACTTTGTGTAGCGCAGCACGGATGATGTTGCGAATCTCTTGAGATGCTTGTTCTTTGGATAATACGCATCCACTATCGGCTTGTTGGTTATGAGCGTGTGGAAGGAGCTGATGAGCGGCTTATTGAGGAGCTTGGAGGCCATCAGGCCGGCAAAGCCCATCACCATGGGCGTCTGAGCGTGTATTAGATCTATCTTGAGCTCGTTGAGCTTTATCACGGAGTTGTAGGGAAAGAGGGCGACATTGTACTGGGGATAGGGCCGAAACTTTAGCCCGGTATAGAGGAAGACGTCCTTGCGCCCGTATTTTTTCTTGTTCTTGGAGTCTGCGCTCGCAAAGATGTAGACCTTGTGCCCGCGCTTCTCAAGCTCATCCTTGAATGTGAGTATGGATGTAACTACGCCATCAACGCCTGGGAGATATGCGTCTGTATAGAACGCTATGTTTAGGTTTTTCATTCCTACACTACAGAGGAGTGGCTTGACCTCCGGCTTGCTTTATCCTTTCCATCGCCTTCTTTGAGAATCCGCTGGCCTTTACGTTTATAGGCTTTGTAAGCAAACCGCCGCCCAGAACCTTGTAGCCCCTTAACTCTACTTCGTTCTTCTCCTGAGCGGCCTTTGAAACATCAGTTAGATTTATCACGTTGAGTTTTGAACTGTTAAGCGGGCTAAAGCCCTTCTTGTGCATCCTCTCTCTTTCGTACTTTACTATCCTTGTGAACTTGTGCTTCTTTCCTGCCCTTCCTACTCCTCCTCTGCTTCCGGATCCCCTCCTGTTCTTTATGTTTCCGGCACCCCATCTCCTTGCGCCGAGGAATTTTCTGCTGCGTTTCTTCTGCCTTAATACCATATAATCATTCTATTGATTCTATTACTATTATACCATCCTGCTGAGCAATGCGTTTATGGCCTCGCCCCTGTATCCAAGCGATCCTCCGTTTGAGAAGCTCAGCTTTGTATCTTCCCATCCATGCTTTGGAGGCTTGAGCCTTATTGGAAGCCCAAGCACCTCCTTTGCCTTCTTTGAGCCTGAAGTGAGCGCATCGATGTCAGCCTTCGAGGGCTTTACTCCCTTCCTGACCAGGAGCCTCTCCAGAGTCTGCGGATTTATGACTCCGAACGTGACGAAGTCGTTGCACTTCTTTATCATTCCAAGGTTTGATGCTGTGCCGAATACCAGAGCGGCGCTGTTCACTCTTGGGACATTTAGCCTTGAGAGCGTCTCGTTTATGTTCTTCCTAACTCCTATCTTTCCGCGCACTCGGACTACTGCCACAAGTTTATTGTCAAGATCTGACTTCATAAATTAGACCTTCTAAATCATTATCTATTTGGTTCAAAACCTTTTTTAACATTACTGAAGTGCTGTCCTGCCTTCAATTGATGAAACTCGATATCTGTAAGCCCAGAAAGGTTTAAATTATAATAACGGTAGTAAAGTATATTCGACTAAAAGATGGGTTTATGCGAAGGTTGCTCCTGTATCTAATACCGTTAATACTACTATCAACTAACGTGTTCGCCTTCATGAACGTCACCTATCTCAACACCACGGTGATACTCAACAAGAGCAGCTCGGCAGAGGTTGTAGAGAACCTGTTTGTAAACATAAGCAACAGCTCCATACAGCAGTACCTGCTTGACAGGCAGTCGATAAACCTGACGCTAACGCAGTGGATATCGGTCCTGCATACCAATCTTCTCATACAGCACGTCTTCAACCCCAACTCCAGCATATCCGGCTTCACGCTTCTTCCCGGCCCCATAATAAACAATTACGGAGGGGAGGGGGCGCATGCGATAATAACAATGAGATACGTATCAAAGAACGTTACTACGGAGCAGAACATAGGGCCTAGGAAATTCCTCTACACATTCGACAGCTCTGCGCTCAACTTCGAGCACGTGGGCAGTGGCGAGGCACTGCCTCAGAACGCAAGATTCAACATAATAATACCGCAGGGCACCAAGCTCGTCTCGATATATCCGGAGCCCGATTACCCTTATCCGAACTTTTTGGGCAACTATGGCAACGCAACATCATTCTCATGGTATGAGGGCGAGCCGCTATCGGCATTCTCGTTCTCATATCTCTCTACTGAATCGTTGCAGCAGGAAGTTACGCGGTACTTTGTAGACCTCTACGGGAACTTCACGCAGCAGATATACCTGCTCCTCATAATACTCGTAAGCATATTCCTTGTCTACGTTTACGTCAAGGTATTTGCATAATGGTGCCTTTATTGCACAAATATGAAATTTTGGTATTGGAGGTCCTGAAGAGACTGCATACTGCAAGTCTTGAGAGGCTTTGCGCCGAATCTGGACTGGGAAAGGACGAGGCAATGTGGGCGCTACAGAACCTCTCGGATGCTGGAATAGTTGAATTAAGGCACCAGGAGCGCGAGAGGATAACTATAAGCGATGAGGGAGTGGAGTATGCAAAGCACGGGCTTCCTGAAGAGCAGCTGCTTAAGGAGCTAGATGGAAAGCAGATAAAGGTCTCAAGCCTGGGAGAGAAGGAGAGGATAGGGCTGCAATGGTCCAAGAAGCTCGGACTCGTCGACATTCAGAATGGAGAGCTAAGGATGACTGATAAGGGAAAGGCTGCTGCAAACAAGGGATTCGATTCCGCAAGGGCGCTAAAGGAGATTTACGAAGGGAAGGGAGGAACGGCGCACAAGAGCATACTTGAGGAGCTCTCAAGAAGAAAGCTCATAGAGGTTGAAAGGAGAAGAGAGGTAAGCGAAGTCGCAATAACCCAGAAGGGAAAGGCCGCTGAAATGAAAGCGTCTGAATCTATAGATCAGGTGGACAGGGGAGTAATTGCAAATGAGTCATGGAAATCGATGGGCTTCAAGAGTTATGACGTTAACGTTAAAGTTGAGAGGCGCGTGCCTGCGCTTAAGCATCCGCTCAAGAGGCTAATAGACAGGATAAAGGACGCCTATGTTAGCATGGGATACCAGGAGGTCTCAGGGCCTGCGGTCGAATCATCATTCTGGGTCTTCGACTCCCTCTTCGTGCCGCAGGACCATCCGGCAAGGGATGCGCAGGACACATTCTACATATCGAACCTTGACAGGGCGGAGCTCTCGAAAATTCCCCATGTTAGAACTGTAAGGAAGGCGCACGTCAAGGGATGGCATGCGAAGTGGAAGGAAGACGTTGCAAGGCAGATGCTCTTAAGGACGCACACGACAAGCGTATCGTCCAGATACGTCTATAACATAGTCAACGGGCTCAAGACTGACCCGGATAAGTACACTCTGCCGATCAAGCTCTTCTCTGTCGGGAGGGTCTTTAGGAATGAGACCGTGGATTACAGGCATCTTGCGGACTTCTACCAGCACGACGGAGTGATAATAGGAAAGGACCTGACATTATCAAACCTCTTCGATGAGCTCACGAAGATCTACGCGTTCCTTGGCATAAAGATAAAGTTCAAGCCCTCGTACTTCCCGTTCGTGGAGCCCGGAGTGGAGTACTTTGCATATCATGAGGAGAGGAAGGAGTGGATAGAGGTCGGGGGGGCGGGCATGTTCAGGGAGGAGATAACAGGGGTCAAGAGGAGTAAGCTCTCCGTGCTTGCCTGGGGTCCTGGGATAGATAGGACGCTACTGATAAAGGATTCGAGCATATCCAACATATCCGAGCTCTACAACAACGGGATAGGCTGGCTCAGAAGCAGGAGGGAGGTTTGAGGATGCCGGTAATAAGCATAAACAAGAAGTACCTTTACGGGCTCATAGGCCAGAGGATGGATGATGAGAAGCTCGCAGATTACATCTACAAGCTGGGCTTTGAAGTTGAGAGCCAGGATGAGAAGGAGGCAATTATAGAGATAACTGCAAACAGGCTAGACCTGCTCGACGCAGTGGGACTGGCAAGGACCATCAAGAACTTCATGCACAAGTCGAAGAGATTCCATTACGAGATCGAGGACAAGGAGCCCGCCATTACCATAGATGTTGACAGGAGCGTCGGCAGGATACGGCCGTATATAAGCGGGCTTGTGGCGCTCAACCTTGAGCTTACCGAGGAGTCCCTGCTCAACCTCATAAACTTCTCCGAGAAGTTCTGCGAGACTTATGGAAGGAACAGGAGGAAGATAGCCATGGGATTCCACGACATGGACGCAATAAAAGGAGGCCTGACCTACAAGGCGAGCGAGGACCTCGAGTTCGTCCCTCTTGGAAAGCAGGAGAAGATGAAATTCAGCAGCGTTCTTGAGAAGGAGGAGAAGGGAAGGCAGTACGGGAGCATAATAAAGAACGAGAAGCGCTGCTTCTATCCGTCGCTTTCAGACTCCGAGGGGCCGATAGCGCTCATACCTATACTCAATTCGCAGAGAACAAAAGTGACCGCATCCACTAAGAGCATGTTCATAGACATAACCGGGCTTTCGGAGTATGCCGTGAACAAGGCAGCCGAGCTGCTCGCTGCAAGCTTCATTGACATGGGCGCTGAGGTAAGAAAGGTCAGGATAAGGCGCAATGACAAGGCCGTGCTTGCACCGGAGATGGAGAAGAGGTACATCAACATACCGATAAGCAGGGCGGAGAGGGAGATAGGGGTAGACATAGGATACAACAACATCATATCGCTTGCGAACAAGATGGGCTACGAGGCGGGCATGGTTGGAAACAAGATCACATTCAGGATTCCGGAATACAGGCTGGACATCATAGACGCCCAGGACGTAATAGAGGACATTGCTATAGGATACGGCTACGATTACATAAATGCGACGCCGATAGCGTACTCGCAGCCCGGAAACCTCGAGGACAGGACACGGTTCAACAGGAAGCTAACTGACATAATGATTGGCCTGGGCTTCTTCGAGTGCACCAATTCATATCTGACTAACGAGGAGAACAACTTCGACAAGGAGGGACTGAAGAGGGAAAGCCACGCCATAATGCTCAAGAACTCCAATACGGAGACGATCACGATGATGAGGACGTGGCTTATGCCTTCGCTCCTTAACAACCTAAGGCTCTCTAGCCATGAGAGCATGCCCCAGAACGTCTTCGAGCTCGACATGGCCTTTAGCATCGCTGAAGGAAAACCTGTGGAGTCGTACAGGCTTGCTGCGGTGTCCGTTAGCCCGAAGTCGAACTTCAACGAAATGAAGGCGATGGTCGAGGGAATGCTTTATGCCGCTGGAGTGGACTGTGATATATCAGAATTCAATCATCCGGCATTCATAGATGGAAGATGCGCAAAGCTCGCATTCAAGGGAAAGGAGGTGGGCTTCTTCGGCGAATTGCATCCTAGGACGCTGAAGAATTTCGGAATAGAAGAAGCCGCAGTTGCCATCGAGATGCAGCTTGACCCGATATATCCTAGGAAGAGCTGAATGTTGAGTAGGAGGCAATGGTGGCCACCTCTGCCTTCTCGAGCTTGTAGGTCCTCTCGAAGTACTCCTGCACCGTCTCCGCGCCAAATGCCTCGATCGCCTTGTTTATTATCACGCTTAGTAGCGGCAGGTGATCGCTTATTATCACCTTCCTGCTGGCGTGCAGCTCCGGCGCGAGCTTGAGTGCTATCTTATTTATCGTCTCCCTGCTTGACTTTGTCTTGCTGAGCCTGCTTATCCTTGAAGGGAATGCGTAAGGCGTGAGCCTGCTGACATTGCCGTTGCTTGCAAGTGCGACTCCGGAAGACATGATTATGCTCGCATACCTTAGGTATCCGTAGTAGCTCTTCCTGGACGCCTTCTCGCTGAACATGCTCGCCTTGGACAGGTTATCGTACGCATCATATATTGACATTTTGGAGAGGTACTTGTTTGGTATGTTCTGGCCTATCCAGTTGAGCAGCATGTCGGTGTCGACCTCTGAGGAGATGGTGGCATTCCTTGCGATGTCGAAGCTGCCTGAATAGAAGATCTTGTCCAGGACCTTGAATATCTCCGACTTGCGGTCCCTTATCCCCAGATACTCTATAAGATCTGGGCTCGCCCCGACCATCAGCTCGAGGTCGTTTATCGCCCCGCGCACATCGCCGTTGCTCCTCTTGGCTATCTCGAGCAGTATCTCCTTTTGCACATCGGCCTTCTCTGCTAATGCTATCTTTTCAAGCAGCCCTAGCACCTCTGCCGTGTCAGGCCTCTTGAATTCTACCTTGTCCACACTCTCCCTAAGAAAGCTCACCTTCCTGCCCCAGAAGTCGGTGGCTATGAATATCACCGGATGCCTCGACTCCCTGATCAGCTGTAGTATGGTCCTTTCAGATCCCGAGTCCAGTCGCGAGAGCTCGTCTATCTCATCGAATATTATTAGGCTGCGCTTGCTGAAGAGTCCGCGCGTAGTGGCAAGCGGGAGCACCTTCTTGCTCAGGGATTCCGAGTCGCGGTAGTCGCTCGCATTTAGTTCAACGAGATCGAAGCCGTTTGAGTAGGCGATCGCATGCGCAGCTGCAGTCTTTCCTGTTCCTGAAGGCCCATAGATCATGATTGCGCGTGTGCGCTTTCCCTCTATCGCAGCTATCCCGAACTGCGCAAGCTTGCTCTTTGCAAGCTCGTTTCCGATTATGCCATTGAGAGTATAAGGGGTATATTTTTCACAGAGGGTCATGATGACTACCGATAGTTAGCAATATATAATAAATGATGCAGTGAAGATAAGATAAATGTTTGCTCCGATCATCTAGTTCGGTCAAGGATGCAGCCCTCTCACGGCTGAAACCCGGGTTCAAATCCCGGTCGGAGCAGATAATATTGAAATTGATTTGGACTTTGTCTAATTATCAAAAGCTACATAATTTAATATTTGAACCTGCGGACAAGTGCATAATAAATATATTTAATTTGATAGGAATTAGTAGATTTATGATTGGATTCTTATCACAGCATTTGCCAGTTCAACCAGATCGGGTATGAACAATGTCAATATTTAATATAAAGGTACGCAAACTGGAGTATTTCGAAAAGTGGCTTATTCTAGGAATAATGATAGGAGTAGCGGCAGGAATAGGCGCAATAATATTCTATTACTTGATAGTATATGTGCAAAGCCTTTTTCTTGGCGGAATCGTTGGGATGACAGTACCTACGGCATCAGGTGAAGGCAGCAGTAGATTCGTGCAAGGCAACTTCCTCTTAGTACCAGTTTCCATAATACTAGGTGGACTGCTTTCTGGTTTTCTTGTTTACAAGTTTGCTCCTGAAGCAGAAGGCCATGGAACTGACGCTATAATAAACTCATTCCACAACAAGAATGGCGAGATCAGGCGCAGGGTGCCAATAGTAAAGGCGATATCCTCTGCGATCACAATAGGTTCCGGTGGTAGCGCAGGCAGAGAAGGACCTACAGCGCAGATTGCATCTGGCATAGGCGCGTTCCTTGCCGACTTGCTAAAACTCACTAAAAAGGAGAGACGAATTGCAATATTGGTCGGGGCGGGGGCAGGAATAGGTACCATATTCAAAGCGCCGATAGGCGGCGCCCTGCTTGCCGTAGAAGTTCCATACAAAAGAGATTTCGAGACCTCGGCCCTGTTCCCAGCAATAGTTGCAAGCGCAGTTGGATATTCAATATTTGGGTCCATAGTTGGCTTCCAGCCGATCTTCGGATACTATCTTGGTGTATTCAACCCATTAAATCTGCCACTCTATGCGGTGCTAGGCATAGGAACAGGCATCTTCGCAATAATATATGTAAAATTTTTCTACTACATTCATGATAAATTCAAGTCGTTTAAAATAAGCAACTACTACAAGCCAGCCATAGGCGCAGTTGTAGTTGGCATGCTGGCGATTCTATTTCCAGAAATAATGAGTGTGGGGTACGGATGGGTGCAGCTCATGGTAAACGGCAGTATTTCTTCGTTTCCGACATTTGGCCTTCCAATACTTCTTATACTAATATTTCTTCCATTTGCAAAGATAGTTGCAACTGCATTCTCAATAGGCACTGGGGGTAGCGGAGGGGTATTTGCCCCGGGAATATTTGTGGGAGCTTCAGTAGGGCTTCTTTTTGGCATGCTGTTTCATACGATCTTCCCTGGCCTAGTCACTTCAGTTGCACCTTTTGTGATAGTGGGTATGCTTGCGCTGATGGGCGGAGCAGGGAAAATTCCCATATCGGTATTACTCATGATAACTGAGATGACGGGCAGCCTTCAGCTCTTGCCAGCAGCGATGATTGCCGTATCAATGTCCTACCTCATATCAGGCCAAAGCACACTTTACCGCTCACAGGTAGCCACAAGGGAGGAATCGCCTGTGCACATGAACGAATATCAAAAACCAATACTAGAAAATGTAAAGCTAAAGGATCTTCAGCTAAATGATATTTCAGTTGATGCGGGCGCGCCAGTTTCCTATGCAATTAAGCGCATGAAGGAACTTGGCATCTCTTCGATGCCGGTTGTGGACAGAACTCAAAGAAAAAAGCGGGTAGGAATGATAGCACTACTCAACATACACAGCATCCATTCAAAAAAGGTTAGGTCAGTAGCTACATGGGATATTAGGATGGTTAAACTAGACAGCAGTGGAAGAGTCGCACTGGATGTCATGGCAGAAATGAAAACGACATGGGTTGCGGTGGAGAATGACAATGAGTATGTTGGTTGCATAACCCTCAAGCAGATTATCAATGGATACAAGAAGCAGCTTGAAATGCATGACTAATTGCCGCAGAGGCATCTTTTAGGTAGAGAAAGCCGAAAAGACTCAAGAATTAGATAACGAGCCTTAAATAATTGCTCTCGGATTAGGCCTTCGCTAATACTACTTTTAGTAGATTAGATATTTACAACTGTAAACAAAGGCTCAAACTTGGACTAAGCATTTTTGGAATCGCAGTGCAATTATCTGACAGGCTTATTTGTAGATAAACTATAAATATCAGGCAAGACCTACTCGTTTTTAATTAACTGTAGACTTGGGGGAATTGTGATGCTCTTTAGGCATGCGACGCGGTCTTTCTCAAAAACCGCAGCTAGCAAAGTGCAGCAGGTCGCTGCGACCTCAGACTCAAAAATAGATGTCAACAAGGCTTTTTCTCCAGTAATGGACTTCGGGAATCCTGCCCTGTACGAACTTCTCACGGAGTCTGCAAAACGCAGCCCCAACAATCCATGCGTATACTATCAAGGAAAGACGCTGACCTATGCCGAAGTTGATGACCTTTCATCGCGATTCGCTTCCGGACTCAAGTCCCTTGGACTCGAGAAGGGAGATCGCGTGGCGATGGTTCTTCCAAATACTCCGCAGTTTGTGATATCATACTTTGGAATAATGAAGGCCGGCGGAGTCGTGGTGCCCTGCAGCGTTCTCTACAAGCCTGAAGAGCTTGAGCATCAGCTAAAGGATTCGGGCGCAACTTTTGTGATAGGGACCAACAACGTAGTGACCAGCAAATCAAAGAAGGACGGAAAGACCGTGAAGACAAGCACTGACTTATTCGAGAGCCTTGAATACTGCCGCGAGAAGCTGGATATCAAGCAGGTGATAACCACAAGCGTTACAGATTATCTCCCAGGAGTCAAGAGCCATCTTGCATGGCTCAAGGGGATAAAGATGGTTGCACGCGCCGGAGCTGTTGACTTCAAGCGGCTCGTCAAATCAAATGGACCAATTGAGAGTCTCAATCTGGTGTCAGACTCGCGAAACGAGACTGCGCTCATACAGTACACTGGGGGCACTACGGGAGTGAGCAAGGGCGCGATGCTCACAAATTATAATCTATACTCAAATGCCAGGTACATATCTGCCTCGTTTCCCATGACTGGCAGTGACGTTTCTATGTGCGTGCTACCGCTTTATCACATATATGGCATGACGGCAACTATGAACAGCGCGATAAGCGCCGGGGCAAAGCTAGTGCTCCTTCCAAACTTCCATGTGAAGGAGGTCATGAAGGCGATAGAGAAGCAGGACGTGACGATATTCTGCGCTGTTCCAGCGATATACAATGCTATTATAAGCAACCCAAAGTCCGGAAGGTACGATCTTAGCTCTGTTCGAGCATGCGTATCAGGAGGCGCTGGGCTTCCTGAGGCCATACGGGACAAGTTCGTCAAGCTCACCGGCGGAACTCTTGTTGAAGGCTATGGCCTTACAGAAGCGAGCCCTCTTGCAATATGCAACCCTCTGCACGACGGAGCTGCAAAGGCTGGATCGATAGGAGTGCCGATACCGGAAACCGAGGTCAGGATAGTGGACATCGATGACCACAGCAAGATCCTTGGAGTTGGCGAGGCTGGCGAGCTTGCAATACGCGGGCCGCAGGTCATGAAGGGATACTACAACAGGCCCGAGGAGACCGCAAAGGTCATGATTGATGACGGCTTCATGCTAACGGGCGACGTAGCTCGGGTCGACGAGAATGGACGCGTCTACATAGAGGACAGGAAGAAGGACATGATCAACGTCGGCGGATTGAAGGTATATCCTAAGGAGGTGGAAGAGGTTCTTTTCAGCAATGGCGCTGTCGTGGATGCGGCTGCAGTAGCTTATCCTGATTCATTTAGCGGGGAGGTGGTCAAGGCATTCATAGTGCTCAAGCCCGGCGCAAGCATGACTGAGAAGGAGCTCGTAGATTACTGCTCTGAGAAGCTTGCCAAGTACAAGGTGCCAAGGCATGTCGAATTCGTGAGCGAGCTGCCCAAGACCCTGATAGGCAAGGTAATAAAGAGGGAGCTGCGAGATAGTACTTGAATCTAGACGTTTTTTTAATAGGAGTATGTATGGGACTTTATTTTAGAGTAGGAGCAGCAACAATATCTGGCAGCAGGCATGCCAATCAGGACAGGCTGGTAAACGGGGCAGGGGAGAAGGAGGGTAGGATGCTTTTTGCAGTATTTGATGGTGTCACAAACAGCGCGACCATAAAAGGCGACGGCGCAGTTGCAGCGGAAGCGGCAATGAACCTGCTTAGGGATTCTGATCCGGGAACGAAACTTTCGGATGCGGTGCGCGAAGTGCACAGGAGGATGCTGGAGATGAAAAGGTACGTGCCGATAATAGGAGAGACCACCATCGTCGCGGCAAGAATAACGGGAAACATGGTGGAGATTGCAAATGTGGGCGATTCACCTGCACACCTGCTAAGAGCAGATAAGATGCGCAGGCTTTACACGCCTGACCTTGGGCGCTTTGGCGGCCTCGTGCAGGCGCTTGGCTTTGATGAATCCATGAAGGTGCATGGAAGGTCTATGAAGATTATTCCTGATGATGTAATTGTGCTGGCCTCTGACGGGCTGATGAAGAGCATAAAATCATACATATGGCCGAGCGAGAAGAACATGGGCAAGTACGTGACTAGGACAATACTCACTTACAGGGAGATAATGAATGCTATTGAAAGCAGCAGCCACATGGATGCTGCAGCCGAAAGGCTCCTCAAGGAAGCTGCAAAGAAGAGGCCGGACATAGACGATGACAGGACAGTGATAGTCATACGTGCGCTAAGGGCAGATTAGATGGTAAAGCTCATCGTCAAGGAGAATTACTCGGCCATGTCCAAGGAGGCATTCAATATTTTTAGGAGCAGATTTGATTCCGCAAGGGTGTTGGGCTTTGCGACAGGCAGCACGCCGCTCAAGCTTTACGAACTAATATCTGAAGAGGCAAGATCCGGAAGGATCTCATTTGAGGGGAAGCTGACCTTCAACCTTGATGAATATTGCGGAGTCGATCCTTTTGACAGCGCCAGCTTTAGACATTACATGGATCATAATCTCTTCCTAAATGTGAATATGAATCCAAATAGCATACACTTTCCTGATTCGAAATCCGATCCAAAGACTGCTGCAAAACAGTATAGGGAGGAGTACCTAAGATACGGTCCAATAGACCTGCAGATTCTTGGGATTGGCCGAAATGGACATATTGCATTCAATGAGCCGGGGGCTATGCCCGACTCGGTGACAAGGGTTGTAGAGCTCTCGGATGATACGCTCAGGGTCAATATGCCAAAAGGCAATAAGGCAGTGACAATGGGCATTAGGGAGATACTTGAATCCAGGACGATATTGCTGCTTGCTTCAGGCAAGGAGAAGGGACTGGCGCTAAGGAAGGCATTGAGGGATTCCCCAAATACGGCAGTGCCTGCATCTTTCCTACAGATGCACGATGATGTGACATTTGTGATGGACGAAGAAGCGGCTTCAATGCTCGATTCGTGATTTTATTTCTCCTGCGCCTTGGAGAGCTTAAGGAGGGATTTGGCAAGCCGCAATATGCTCATTGAGAACTTTGAATTGCGGTTTATCAGGAATGCCGGTTTTTTCTTGAATATGCTAAGCTCCACCCCTAGATCTTCTGGGATTACCGCCAATATCTTCTCTCCGGTTTTTGCCTCTATATCCTTCTTTGACATCTGGTTTGCAGATCTGCCGAACTTGTTTAGAACAAAATTGCAGCGAATTTTGGACTTTCTATACCACTTGTGCAGCTCGAAATTGTTCATTATCGAGTTATAAAATGGCGTTGAGACCACAAGGGCCGTAGAGTATAGCTCCGCAGCTACCGGGAAGAATATGCCCTTTGGGGTGTCTGCAACTATGAAGTCGTAGCCCAATTTCAGCCCCTCCTTGCCAGCAGTTTCCACCTGGGTCTTGCTAAGCTTGTATGCTATTGGGAATGGTTCGGACAGTATGAGGTCTATATTCCCTGGCTTGTATCTTATTACGGCATCCTTTGGGGGCACCTTGTTCACCAATATATCGTAGTAGGTCTTCTTTGCAGTCACATTGAGATATGACGATATCGAAGGGCTTACGGCGTCCGTATCTATGAGCAGCACTCTCTTTCCGAGGCTTGCGAGTGCTATTGCCAGGTTTATTGCTATCACTGACTTGCCCACGCCTCCGGGCAGCGAGGATACTCTTATAACAAATGACGGCATATCTATCAAACCATTGTCCTTTTTCTATTTAACATATTCCCTATCAGTTTTCCAAGTCCCTTGCCATCATCCGATCCCCTTGGAATGCCGCCGGACCTTGACGAATAAAATCTCACTAGGTCATCGACCTTTCTGGAGAACTCCGAATTGGGCCCGAGGACGTATGCCGGTATATGATATGCCTCGGATTTTTTGACTATTGGATCTTCAGGAAGCGCGGCTATTGCCCGCTTTCCTATTGAGTCTTCGGCTTCCTGCACGGTTATGTTGTACCTTGCATCTGACACCATGTTAAATACGTAATTGAAAGGCACGCGCGCACGGCCATAGATTTCTGCAAAACGCATTGCACTGGCTACTGACGACATAGTCATTGTTGATACTATTACTGCCTCATCTGATATGCTGGCAAACTCTGGAAACCAGTATCCAGGCGCAGTGTCGGTTATTATGAAGTCATAGGCATTGGAGGATTTTATCTTGCTAAAATAGCTCAGTATGTTGGTTATTTTTGGAAGCTCCCCGAGGCGCTGTGTTCCTGGTATTACATCCACTCCGCTGACGTTATGCCTTATCACTGCCTGTGACGAGTCCGCCTTGCCTGCTATTACATCCTGTATTCCAACATTCGCATTCTCCATCCCCATAAAGAACCCTATGGAAGGGGATATCATGTCGGCATCTATGAGAAGAACCTTGAAATTGTGCAGGCTCAGCGCTACTGCAAGATTTATGGCAACAGTCGTCTTTCCTACTCCTCCCTTCTGTGATGAAACCCTTATCGAATAAGAATTCCTCATCCAAGACCCATTATTTATCAGCAACAACATTATAATTTCTTTATGTCCGACTGGGAAGGTGGGATTTGGCGCCTAAGAAAAGTTAATATTATCATTTGGCAATAGGTTATCATGAAGGATCTGGATAACGCCATGGAGAACCTGCGCGAGCTTGAGGAGCGTGAGAACCGCGGCTTTTCTGTCAATAACGGGCAAAAAAAGACGCTTATAGGAAAGGTTGAGCAGTTCTACAGCAAGATAGGCGTTGTCGCAATAACGCTAAGCGCAGAGCTTAAGGTAGGAGACCTAATAGAGATAGGCAGCGACGACGAGGCGATAAGGCAGCGTATATCCAGCATGCAGATAGAGCGCGAGGATGTTGAGGAGGCCTCGGCAGGAGACTCGGTGGGGATTAAGGTTAAGCACCCTGTGGAAGTCAACAGCAATGTATACAGAATAGAAGCTTAGAACCCAAGCACTTCCTTAACAAGCACTATGCTTATCCTTCCTGGTCGCTCTTTCTCAATTATAAGTATCTTGTTTAGGCTTGTGCCCATACCGTAGGCCTTCTTTGCCCTTTCATCCTCCAGAGGTATGGCATGCTCATGTATCCTCTTGAAGGCTGCATCTAGATCCTTGACTATCTTATTCGTGCCTACGACAATGATCAGGTGCGCTGCGCCGTAAGCGTATAATCCCACCTGGCTCCCGGAGGCTGATGCCGTGACCATCCTTCCATCCAAAGTTACCGCCTGAACGCTTCCAACACCCCAGTCCGCGCTTGATGCGCGGCGCCTCATCGCATCCCTTACATCCTTGCTGCCTGTTGAAAGTATCTCCTTCCTAAGCGACTTGTAGCGCCCTTCCATGAGCATGTCCTTTATCCCTGTCTGATGAAGCGTTATCGATGACGCGTCCATGACCTCGGACCCCTCGGGTATCAGCTCCTCCACCTTCCTTTTTGCCTCTGTTGAATCTTTCACCACGAAGACCTCAAATCCATGGCTTCTAAGCGCATCTGTAGTCTTGGCTATTGTATCGTCGTCTGCGAGCTTGTTCCATTCCATAAGTACACCATTGTTGTTGCGAGCATAAATGCGCATTTTAGCTATATAAATGTATAGGGCACCCTATAGATTGATGGCTGGTGACTATCTAAGTATTGTAGAGTTGCAGCCCTGTGGAGTCGCGAACATGCCGCTAACTATCAATCGAAGGTAGCCTATTGCAGGGATGTCATAGACGACGCTTCCTGCAACGGCGCTTTGCGCTATTGGGTAGTTGATGAACTGGATGTCAAGGCCTGGATTGTTATCACCTTTTGTTAGAAGATAGTACTGGTTGCCGACCTTTATGGCAGCTACAAGGCGGTGTATTATGTCTCCCGTGAACGAGTCGTTGCTTGTTGTCCTGTAGACTATTATCGGATTGCTGTAGTTCTCGGTTATCGTCGTGTTTGCTATGCTTATCCGGTTCGTCTGCGCTGAGTATGCGCTTGCTCCGCCGGCGATGCTCACGTTCACTATCGAGTAATTGTATTGGATCAGGTTCGCGCCTTGTGATTTGACCATGCATTCCTTTATCCTAGAATACTGCCCTGAAGATTCAAATGTATCTATGCACCGGGTGTTGTATAGGGCTATTGGCAGGTTTGGCTGGCCAAATATCTCACTTATCTGCGAGGGGTTTGATGAGTTGTAGGCAAAAAATGCCAAAAACTCGTAGTCCATGTTGCTCTGCAGCGCGCTCATCTGCAGCTGGGAGATTGAAACTGTTGGTATCTTGTTTGACTCAAGGAACGCAGTCATGTTTGATATTCCGTGCAGGATTATGAGATCGCCCCTGTGAAGGGTAGGGAGCATGCTGCAGCTTGCGACGACGTTTATGGGCGATGACGTTCCAAGTATTATCACAAGCAGCATCCATATCACGACTATTATCACTATTGCGGCTATGACATCGTATAGACTCTTCCTAAGCCCCTCGTCGTTGACGCTCTGCCTGAACTCCTCGATTATGGTAAAGATCAGAAGTACGAAGGCGATTGCGCCTATGATAGGGTTTGAGAGCAGTATGTAGCCCACTACAGAGAGCGCGAGAAAGAAGTAGAGAATGTTGAGCTTGAGATGGTCCTGCTTGTGGTCCTTTGCTAGCTTTTCCGACTTTGGCTGCCTCAATCAAATCACTGCGGCTTGCCCTTTATCATGCTGCCTATCTCAAGGCCTATCGCCTTTGACTCCTTCGTCCCGTCCATGGTCACCCCGATGGCGGTGTCCGCATTCACTATGAGGGAGTTGTTGTGGCTTATGACTATGAACTGCGCCACGTCGCTCATCTGCTTTATCAGCTTCGAGAGGGTCTTTGCGTTCTCGGAGTCCAACGCAGCATCCACCTCGTCGAAGAGGTACATCGAAGACTTCTTGCACAGGTGGATCGAGAAGAGCAGCATTAGGGCTATCATCGACTTCTGCCCTCCGGAGAGAGACTTGAGCGGTATGTCCGACTTGCCGTCGTTGAGCTTCATGTATATTCCGCTGTTGAGCGGGTCGGACTCATTCTCCAGGGTTATTGCGGCCTTTCCTGGGAAGACGTAGTTGTAGAGCTTTGCGAAGTTCTTGTTTACCTGGTTTAGCGTGTCCATGAATGTCTGCAGCTTCTTTGAGTCTATCTCCTCCATCATGCGCAGCACGGCGTCCTTCTCTGACTGCAATGTTGTGACCCTTGATATCGCCTCGTCGGTCTGCTTCTTCATCTCCTCGTAGACCTCTGGTGCCTTTAGATTGACCGCGCCCATCTCCGATACCTTGTTTGATAGTATCGTGGCCTCGCTGTCCATCTCCTCTGGCTTTCCGTCTATTAATGCAAGGTCCGGTGACTGGTACGCTGAAGTCGAAAGCTCTGCCGTGATGTCGTTGAACCTGGTCTCCGTCTGTATCTTCTTGAGCTTTAACTCGTTGACCTGCTTCTCAAGGCTCGCCGACTCCGATTCAAGCTTGCCTATGTCCGTGCTGAGCCTATTCATCTCGGCGTTTATGGAATTCTGCTTCTCTATGAGCTTCCTGCTCGACGTGCTCTTTCCGCTCATGTCCGCCTCTATGTCCGCCTTTGACTTTGTGAGCACCTCCCTGCGCAGCTCCTTCTCGCCAAGCTGCGCCTTGAGCTCCTTGATCTGCTTCTTCTTCTCTGATATCGAGTATGAAAGGTTTGATGCGGTGTTCTCCAGCATGCTCGTCTCTGTTGCAAGCTGCGCTGCGGATATCCTGCTGGCCTCTACATCCTGCCTGAGCCTCTCGAACTTGTCCTTCTCCGCCTTGTTCTTTCCGGACTTTGCAAGGTTCTTTGATGCGGCGCTCACCTTGTCGTATATCGATGCCCTTGACTGCTTTCCCAAGTTGAGCGCGGTTATTACCTCAAGCTTCTCCTTGTCCTTTGCCTCCATCTCCTTCCTTATCCTGCCTTCAGAGTCCGCCTTTGCCTTTATCTGGCCTGAGAGATCCGCCTGGCGCTTTACGAATTTTGAGAGCTCGTCGGATATGGATCTAAGATCCGACTCCATGTTGTTTACCTGCATCTCAAGGAGCGCCTTTGACTTCTCAACCTCGTTGAGGCTTGCCTCT
>DAIDLJ010000010.1 GCA_027449585.1 Microcaldota archaeon
AGAATTTGATGGGGATTCAGACACACCTGAACCACCAGCTCCGTCAGTAAGCGTGAGTTGATAGCATATGTTATAATTTGCAGCCTCTGATGCCTGGCTCGATGGCATTGGGAAGGACCATGGATTTGACGTAGTTGAATAAGTACCACTCCATCCGGTAAAGATGTATCCAGAAGAAGGTGTTGCGGTTAGGGTTATTACAGCATTTGGCATATAGTTGCCAGGAGTGCATCCTGCCGAATTTAATGGGGATGAGGATATGCTCGCTCCGCCCGGATTATCTGTCAATGCGAGCTGGTAGCATTCCCCATAGTTTGCAGTCTCAGATGCGGTGCTGGCCGGCATTGAATACGACCATGGATTTGATGATGAAGATAACGTCCCGGTCCAACTCGAAAAAGTGGATCCTGATGCTGGAGTTGCAGTAAGGGTTATTGCAGCTCCGGAATTATATTTACCAGAAGAGCAGCCTACGGAGTTTGACGGGGATGCAGATACGCTTGAGCCTCCAGGACCGTTGATGAGTGATAGCAAGTAGCAGCCGGCTATTGTCACCGTATTTGATGAAGAGCATGAATATTGCGTTGTATCACATACCCTTACAGTGTATGTGCCTGCAGGCAGGCTGCTTAGGCTATAGCTTACGGATGTGCTGTTTGAAGCCAGGAAGGTGATCGGCTCACAGGATGTTCCAGGGCAGTAGAATATGCCAATGTGGTCGCCCATGACGCTTGAAGAACCGGTGACCATTGCATTTGAAACGACAATATTGAAGGAGACCTGTGGATTGGATGATTTATATGAAGAGTAGGCTACAAAAGAGCCTGCGCTCTGGACATTTAGGAAGTTGCAGTTTGCCTGGGTGAGCTGGGTTACTTCTGAATTGCAGATGCCCAGGTTTATGTAGAACTGACCCTGGACCTTTGAGCCTGGCTTTAGCGCCAAGAGGGGGGACTGGGTGCTGCATACAAAGCCGCTTGCCGGATTGACGAAGGTATTTCCGGACGGATATGTTGGGTTTGTCGTACATATGCCGTTGTAGGTGTTTCCCCCAATTATGACGTTTATTGTTATGACGTTTATCGGGACGCTTTCCGCATTTGATAGGTAGACTATTATGTTTGCATTGTTGTTCAGCGTGTTTGAATAATATTCGATTGCGCTGCAGGCAATTCCCCCGTATGTTGTGCAGGAGTTTGACTGAACCTGCTGGAGTGGCGAGACGAAATAGGTTATGGCTATTAGGACGATGGCTGCGAGCGCGAGCATGAAGCCGTAAGTAGATAGGAGCTCCAGCGCCGATTGAAGCCTTTTATTGGTATTCATCCAATTAGCCAGTATAGAATAAGGTGTTAAACTTAATATTATTTGGGTATTTGTCTTATGGACGGTTTTTCTGGATTCAGAAGCAATAAACGGCTGGGGCAAGTATTCCTGATAAGCGATAGGGTTGCCGAGATAGAAGCGGCGCATGCCGAAGGGAAGACGGTGCTTGAGATCGGTCCGGGCCAGGGGATACTCACCCGCGCCCTCTGCGCGCAGGCCAAGAAGGTCATCGCAGTTGAGAAAGATTTCAGGATTTATACGATACTCAAGCATGAGATGAGGGCAAAAAACCTTGTACTAATAAACAAGGACTTCATGGAAGTCACTGACAAGGAGATAGGACTTAGTAAGATAGACATAGTGATAGCAAACATACCTTACAACCTCTCAAGCAGCGTGATAGGATGGCTTTCTGAGAAGCATATGCAGGCGGTGCTGTGCCTGCAAAAAGAGTTCGTTGAGCACATGCTTGCAAGACCAGATACGGATAATTATTCTAAACTCAGCGTGATGACATCGCTCCTGTTCAGAGTCACGAAGATAGTCAATGTGCCTAAAGGCAGCTTCAGGCCGATACCTAAAGTCGATTCGGTAGTTATATACATGAAGCCTGTGCGCGCTCCTTTGACGGGCAGGGAGAGGGAGCTCATAGGACTAATAATGCAGCATAAGAAGAAGACGGTAAGAAATGCAATAATAGATTCAAAATCATCGCTTGGCATGGAAAAGGATCAGATAGTAGGGATTGCAAACAGGGTGACCAGGCAGGACCAGAGGGTGTTCAAGCTCTCTCCTGAAGAGATACTTGACACAGCAAAAGAGCTTGCGCTGCTATTAAAATGAGTATTTGGGCTCGCCCTCTTCCTTTAGTATTATACCATTCTTAACGTTTTCCAGGAATTTCTTCTCGGCTGCTGCCGACCCTTCTTTTCCTAAGAGTCTTCGGTAGTGCATTGGCGCCGCTTTTTCTGCCTTTATAGAATGGGACGCCTCTATCATTTCATCTACGTTCATGACATATGCGCCACCCATGGGGAGCAGAGCAAGACCAGTGACTATCTTTTTCATCTCGTTTATGAAATCTGTGTCGCCCGCATGATACACCTTTGTCCCGTTTATATCGAGAATATAACCAACCCAGCCGCTCTCTTTAGGATGGAAATGAACCCTGTTTTCGACATGGTTGTATGCAGGAACGGTGTCAAATTCAATCCCATCAACCGAATAATGCTTATTTGGCTCAACTGGAATTACCTTTCCAACTGGCACCTTGGCTATGCTGTCCCTAGGAACGAATATGACGGTGTTTGAACTTGCCACTTTTTTTATGTCTTCAGGGCTTAGATGGTCCATATGCGGGTGTGTTATTAGTATGAAGTCTGCGTGCTCCCTTGCAGATTCTATATTGAATGGATCGATATACACGTTTTTGCCGTTGAGGGTGAGAATGAAGCTCGCGTGGCCGAGCCATCTGAGGAAATCTAGTTTCATATAAATCAACAGGATATCCCTGCGCATGAATTTAAGCTTTATTGTCTAATTTCAATCATGCTAGTGTTGGGAGGAACGGCGAGCAATGGGATAGACATAGGGCTCTCGCGGGTTCTTGGGTATGACCTTGAAAAGATAGAGACGTCCAAGTTTCCAGATGGCGAGATAAAGGTAAGGGTTCCCGAGATAAAGGAGGGCAAGGTAGTGATAGTGCAGTCCACACATTACCCACAGGAGAAGAACCTTTTCGAACTGCTGCTTACTGCAGATGCAATAAAGGGGAACAACGTAGAGATAACTGCAGTCATACCATATCTTGCATATGCAAGGCAGAATAGGAGTTTTTACCCTGGGGAAGGAATAAGCATAAGCACTGTAATGAGCTTGCTTAAGGCAGTCGGAATAAGGTCTTTGGTAACTGTGAACCCGCATCGCAGCGGCCCGCTCATGAATTTTGGCGGCAAAATAGAGGTAATCCGTGCAGAAAGAAGGCTTGCACAGCACTTGATTGGAGTATTCAAAAGGCCGATGGTGCTTGCACCGGATAGCGGAGGCGTGGAGCTTGCCAGGAGTGCTGCAGAGGTTCTTGGCTGCGAATTTACATATCTCGACAAGAATCGCGATGCTTACGGAAATGTCAGCATAAAAGAGGCGCATGGCGGGGATTTTGCAGGCAAAGACGTCATCATATTCGACGATATAATAAGCTCGGGGGGCACTATAGAGCTAGCTGCAAGGCACGCTTATTCAAAGGGCGCTGCATCCGTTTCTGCTGCCGGAGTGCATCTAATAATGGTAGAGGGGGCTGCTGAGAGGCTTAAGAATGCCGGCGTACAGAGGATATTTGGAACAAACACGGTGCCATATGAAAAGGCGGAAATGGTAGACATATCTGAAGATATCGCCGAAGGAATAAGGAGGATGGAAAGAGACATAAGCTGATTATTTCTGCGTAAGTATGAACTCGTTTGATGCTTTTTTATCAAGTATGCAGTAGCCAAAGCGCTCGAATTGCACTATTTCGTGCTCATTGATCTCTTTTGCATACTTTTCCACGTATCCTTTCGCAATATTCATGCTTTCTTTGTCGAATTTCCCGTTGTCGTCAAGAGGCGTTTCTGGAATAGAAACAGAACATTCCATAAAGTTGCCTTCGGAGACCCACTGTATTATCCTGCCTCTTTGCACTTCTGCGGACCTCTGGGCCTTTATCGTGCTGCCGATCGAGATTATCCTTATATCCATTAAGTCCTTGAGGCGTACAGTATCGCCATCCTTCAAGCCGTCTGCATCTTCTCCGGATATGAATAGCCTCCTGCCGATCTTATATTCCCTAAAGCCCATGTCGGAGGATGGGTGCAGCTTGAGCTTTATCTCAAGTGAGTCGACGCCATCCACAATTACCTCGCGGGGGCTTGCGACAAAAAAGAGATGCTTTGCTATTGGATCTATAAGTTTCTTGTTCTCTGCCAATAGCGCATCTATGCTTACGGTTCCGTCGGTTTTTGTCATGCCGAGCTTGAGCACAAAGTTGCGTATGGCATCAGGAAGTATGCCTCTTCTCCTTAGGGCCACGATGGTTACTAGGCGCGGATCATCAAACCCAGATATCTCGCCTTCCTTTATTAGCGCGTTGAGCTCCCGCTTGTGAGTTATGTTTCCCTTTATGACCAGTCTTGAGAAGGAGTGTATCCGTGGGACCCTCAAGCTTAGCTTTTCGAGTATCATCCTCGCCAGGTCGTCGCGCAGCTCGAACTCCTTGCTCCTAAGGACATCAGTGACTCCGTTGAGCGAGTCCATGACCGGAGTGTTAAGGTCATAGGTCGGCCAGACGCAGTACTTTGCCCCCTGCCTGTAATGACTGTCGTTTTTGATCCTAAGAAGCGTTGGATCCCTTAGCGTGGTGTTCTCCGAGGCCATATCTCCCTTGAAACGTATTATCATCTCATTTTCATTGTATTTTCCGGAAAGCATGTCCTCGAATTGGCCAAGGCTCTCACTTGCAGGTTTCTCCCTATGGGAGCACGCCTTGCGGTTGAATCTTCCATCCTTTATCTGGTCTGCGCTGCATGAGCAGGCATACGCATCGCCATTACTTATCAGGATCCTTGCAGATTCGTATATCCTGTCCATGCTATCGCTTGCGTAATATTCCTTGTCAAACTTGACATTGAGCCACTCCAGAGCCTCGTGGAACTTGTCAACGAATTCCTGCTTGTCCTTCTCTGGATTGGTATCGTCAAAATAGAGAAATAGCCTGCCATTGTACCTCCTGGCGGACTCGCTTTCGAGAAACAGCGCCTTGGCGTGACCTATGTGCATATATCCATTCGGTGCGGGAGGATATCTGGTTGCGAATTCACCTTGAACCGCGCCTTCAAGATCCATGCTCGGATTTGCGGTCTTCTCTAGCTTTACCTTTTGTTCCTCGGCGAATTCCGACTCGAAGCTCTTGTATTCTGATTCGAGCGCTTCCTTGCCCAAAGAATTCACTTCAGCAACTATCCTTGAGACCTCCTTTGCAAGTGATTTTATGTCTGATTTCTGCTCCGGATATAGTGAGATTACCTTGTTTAGCACTGACCCTTCATGGGCCTTGCCATAATCTACGGCATTCTTTAACGCATATTTGCGCGCAGTCAAACTTACTTCTCTGTCTATGGCCATCCAATCTACCTGAGGAAGACCAGGTTTATCGGACCATATATCGTCCAATTGCTAGTCACAGCGGTCGAGAACTTTACCCTTACTATAGATCCGATAGTGTAATTGAGTGGGAGCTGCAGCGACTGGTTGATGCTGCCTTGCGGTATGTGTGTTTGATTGGTCTGCGTGCCTACCGACAGATTCACTATGGAAGGAAGCTGCAGTATGGTAATGGCAGATGCAGAGATGCAGTTGGCTTGCTGCGCGGAGAGTTTGCCTTTTATGAACGAATAGATGCCATAGGCGCTCATGTTGCCAGGCTCGATCGGTATGCTGCTGCCTGCGGAATAGAAGTTGAATATGGAATTGTTATCGTAAAGCTTTGTGAGGTTGGCAGTTATGACATTTGACGCGTCGCTTTCGATAGTCTGGTTCTTGCATGCGAAGTTTATGGACATCGAATTCCCGTAGCCAGCAACTTTTGCCTTTGCGAAGCCCTGTGCGAAGTATGTTGGCGGCGAGGTCGAGACGGTTGTCTGCTGCGTGTTGTAGTTTGTCAGTGAGACGTAAGAGCTTATGAATATTAAGGCTACGAAAACCGCAAGGAGTATCTGTGTGAGTCTGTTTTTGTCCAAAGTAATCACAAGCTTTTTAACGATTAATAATGCATAAATACGCATATAAATTATTAGTTTGTGATGCCATGAGCTTTAACGATGGAGATTTTGTAAAGGTGGAGTACACGGCCAGGAGGTCTTCGGACAATTCGCTTGTATTCACTACGGTTGAGAAGACGGCAAAGGACGAGAATGCGTACAACGCTGAGACCAAGTACGGCCCGCAGCTGGTGGTCCTTGGGAAGCACAGCGCACTTAAGGGCGTTGAGAATACGGTCAAGGGAATGGGCGTTGGAGAGAGCAAGAAAGTTACGCTCACTCCTGCTGACGCATTCGGGGAGAGGGACGAGCAGCTTGTCAATGTAATGAGAATATCTGAATTCAGGGAGAAGGACATAAACCCATATCCGGGGATGCAGGTAAACATAGACGGCAATATAGCAACAGTAAAGAGCGTGAATTCCGGCAGAGTGGTTGTGGACATGAACCACCCCCTTGCAGGAGAGACACTCCTTTATGACATAAAAGTTACCGAGAAGCTTGAAGCAGACGCGGACAAGGTCAAGGCGCTTGCAGAGCACTACTCTCTCAAGCCGAATGCAGTTTCAGTATCGTCTGGTACTGTAAACGTGAAGTTTGATGATAAAGTAGAGAAGAACACTGATTATCTTGTCAACAAATCGGCTCTTGCAGAAGGTATACTCCAGTACATGGATGGCGTGAAGAAAGTAGTATTCGAGGAGGAGTACTCAAGGAAGGAAGAGAAAACGGAGGAGAAGAAATAGTTCTTTTTCTCAATCGTTTATGTTCAGCGCGTAAGCTCCGTTTACCTTTATTCCGAGCTTCTTTGCAACCTCGGATTTCTCTACATTAAGCACGACTATCTGGCCATTCCACTTGGTGGTCAGATTTGACTGCCCACATAATGGGCAGATGTTTCCCTGGGCTATTATAAGACGATCAGTCCTGCATGCGTATTCTGCCATATATATCAACTATTTACGGGTCTTTGGGCCCCCTCTCCTTGCACCCTTTCTATACTCCCTCTTGGGCTCCTTTATCCATTCAGGCTTTCCAAGGCCGTCAGGCCTCATTGTAAGTGAGATTTTTGCGTCCTTTATGCCAGACTTGAGGCTTATGGAGGATACCTTGGCGAATACCTTGTCGCCCTTCTTGAGGCTCCTTCCAGTGTTCTTTGACACAAATGCGCTTGACTTCTTGTCGTAGCTTATGAAGTCGCTGGTTATCTGCGAGAGGTGAACAAGGCCGTCAAGAGGACCTAATCTTACGAAGCATCCAAAATCTGCAAGTTCTGAGACCTCGCCTGCAACTATTTCATCTATTTCAAGGTTGAATGAAAGAACGTCGAACGTGGCAGTGTGCCTAGTTGAAGGATCCCCAGGCAGTATCATTCCATCGCTTACGTCGCGCACGTTGAAGACCGTGACTATTATGCCAAGCTCGCGATCGAGGGTCCGCTCATACTTCTTCCTCAGAGCCTCCAGTGCTGTCTTGTTCACGTCCTGCCCGAAATTGGCAGGGGATATGCTCACTGTGTCCTCTATAGTGTTAATATAGTACAAGTTGTGCACCAATTAGAAATATCCGTGAATTTATTAGCTAAAGCAAGATATATTAGCATTTCTATTTGGCTATTGCGCTGCGCGACTTGGATGGAGTGGGACGTGCCTGAAGATGAAATGCCTGTTCCTATATAGCATGAATATGAGGTTTGCAGCTAATAGGGATATCAGAAACGGGTAGGGAATGCCAGAGTATCCCGCAGCGAATAGCAGGGCAGTTATAATGATCCCGTATGCCATCTGACCCCTGTTGCTTATCGGTGAGGTCTTTGGGTCCCCGACCATTATCATCCCAAAGAGATAATTTGCGCTAAAGATTGCAGAGATTAGGCCACTGGCGGACAGGGAAAGGCTGCCAGACATGATTATACCTATAATTATAGAGGCTATGATAAAAGTAAGACCTGCAGTGATGCGCCTTGATAGGTATGCTGCAACTGCAAAAAGCGGTGCCAAAGAGATTATTGTGCCAGAAAGGTTATAGCTGCTTGATGCCCACCACACGTCCCCAGTGTGGAATGCCACAAGAGCAATGATAAGCCCCAGAGCAGCCGGATTGAATACGGGATTGTGCTTTACCTTTACTATGAATTTTGAGAGTACTGCAACAAAAGACGCAGTTATGACCAGGAGGGCCGGGGCGTTCTGGGGGGCTATCATGCCTATAAGCAGCCCGGTTATTATTGCCGATAGTGGAAGCTTAAGTTTCGCCCTTAGATAAAACTTTACAAGTGCAATTTCAGTGGCAAGCGCCGCTGCGATGGCTATTAGCAGGGAATAGGGGATTATTCCAAGCGTGTAGCTTGAGATTGCACTTATTATCAATAGCAGAGATATTGCCCATAAGTGCATCGAGCTTATTGTATGGCCGCGTATCATCATGCTTATCATACAATATATCCAGTTGAATTCACGATCACAAAACCATCATCAGCCAGTGAAGAGTCGAAGCCATAGCCGTCATCGCCAAAAGTAGTTTCTATTATGTACATCTTATATCCTGGCGCCAAAATCACGGAGCTTGGCTGCAAAACGCCAGATTTTGATATATTCATCTCAATGGATCCATTCTGAAGCTGGGTTCGGACAAGCTTGAAACCGGCAAGCGCGCTTTGCGCTTGTTGCGATAGGACGGGGTCAGATATTAGGTACGAGTATTGGGCATACGGCGTGCTGTTAAAAAGTATTGCGTTTGAATTTGGATTTGCGCTTTGCTGTGATGATGCAGTAGTGGTATTGCCATGATTACTGCCCTGAGTGGCGATTGGGCCCTGCGATGGCGATTGAGTTGCATTGGACACAAATAGCGCGGCAATTGCCACTACAACTGCTACCGCGGCTATAATGAGCAGTCTAGAATCCAAAATATCACGCCCTAGTTAATAGTTAGGACATAATAAAAAGCTTGCCAGAACTTGCGGTTTTTAGTATTACCTGAATTTTCCCCCCTCAGATAGGGTGTAAACCATTGCTCCTTTGGACCTTAGGTTCTTGCGGAGCTCTGTATCGTTTGTGCAGATGGCCAATCCCGACCCTGACTGCGAGAGGATCCATGAATCCACATATGTGGTGTCGGGGCTTACATCAACTAGATGCTTCTTTATCATTGCAAGGGCCACCTTCGCGTCCTTCGCCTTGCGGCTGGAACCCTTTGACATGCGTGAGAGCTCATTAAGTACTCCTCTTGACACGAGTGGTTCCATTTCCAGTTCAGTATGCACTGAATCAAAGATGTCTATTTTTTTAGATAGGGCGAATAGTATTGAACTTGTATCTATTATTATTTTGCCCAGATTTATCACTTTATATATGAGTTAACTGTAGGTATATTTAGTCCTTTGTATTCGGTAATTAAAATGGAGAAGGAAGCGCTCTTTGGAAGGAATATTGGCAATGGTAGAATAGAGTGCGGAGCATGCGCGAGATTATGCAAGATACCTGAAGGCTCTCATGGATTCTGCTATGTTAGGCAGAATAAAAAAGGAAAGCTTAGGCTTGTTAACTATGGAATAGTGTCTGCACTCCAAATAGACCCGATAGAGAAGAAACCGTTCAACCATTTCATGCCTGGAAGCTATGTGCTGGGAATAGGGACGTCATCATGTAATTGGGGATGCCAATTCTGCCAGAATCACTTCATATCAAAGGACAAGGAGATGGAGGGGAGGTATATCTCACCGGATAAGATAGTCGAGAGGGCGTTGGAGAGTGGCGTTGAAGGAATTGCATTCACATACAATGAACCAACAATATTCATAGAATACGCACTTGATGTTGCAAGGGCTGCTCATAAGAAAGGCCTATTTAACGTATTTGTAACAAACGGCTACATGACAAGGGATGTAGTAAAAAAGATGGCTGGACTCATAGATGCGGCGGTAGTGAACATCAAGGGCAATGCGGCGCAGAAGTTCTCGAACAAGTTTGAGATGATACAATCAAGCGAGCCGATAAGGGAGGCGCTTGTAGAATTGAAGAAGCATAAGATACACGTTGAGATGACGGACCTTATAATACCGAGGGTCGGAGAAGACTTGGCTGCCTGTGATGAAATAACAAAGTGGATTTCTGGGACATTAGGCCAGGATACTCCGTTGCACTTCACTAGATTCCATCCAGATTATAAGATGCTTGATTATCCCAGCACCAGGTATGAGACATTGAAGAATCATTATGATATCGCTAAAAAGAACGGGCTCAAGTATGTATATATAGGAAACGTGCCTGGAAGCAGGTTTGAGAATACGTACTGCCCAGAATGCGGAAAGGTTGCAGTGGAAAGGAAAGATCTTTATCTAAAGGGATGGCACATAGGAACAACTGGCAGATGCAAGTGCGGAACTAAGATACCCGTCTTTGGTAGGGTACCTGTATCGATAGAGCAGCGCGAGATAACATCAATATATTAATATTAGGATTTAAATTTAGGTTATGGACGTTGTAAATTGGTTGAATAGCTCAGCCGTTTCATTTGTGCATTCACTAGCAAATCCAGTGCTGACAACAATTATGAGATATTGGACCGAGAGCTTCTACGTTGTACTTTTGCTAACATTCGCATATCTATATTTCAAGAAGGATAAAAATGCATATCCATTCGCATTTGCGCTGGTTGCAATGTTTGTTCTCAGTGAGATATTGAAGCATATATTCAAGGAGCCCAGGCCCTGCGTTGATGGAAATTATGCCTGGCTGAGCAACGTTGCATGTGAATCTGGCTATGCATTCCCTTCAAGTCATGCGCTTAGCCTTACTGGGCTTTTCATATTCCTGAAGAACTTTAGGTACCTCAGGGCAGCGTACATAATCTGGCTGGTAATAATCCTGTTTAGCAGGGTATATCTGGGCCAGCATTACTTTACGGACATAATAGCTGGAGGCGCGATAAGCATTGTGCTTTGCTATATAATATTCAAGTATGAAAAATATGTCAATGATTTGGCTGATAGCGTAATTGAAATGCTCTTGAAAACAATCGGAGCGATCAAATGAACCTGAAGGAAATCCTTTCCAAGTACAATAGGATAGCCGTGGTTGGGCTGTCCAGGGACGAAACCAAGTACAGTTATCTTGTGTCAAAGTTCATGCAGGATGAAGGATACAAGATAATACCAGTAAATCCGTTTGCAGATGAGATTCTGGGCGAGAAGTCGTACAAAAGCCTGAGCCATGTTGATATTGAATTTGATATAGTAGACGTATTCAGGCCTTCTGAAGAGGCGCTGGAAGTGACAAAGGCAGCCGTGGAGAGGGGCGCCAAGGTAGTATGGCTGCAAGAGGGTATAATGAGCAGCGAGGCTGAGAAGTATGCGCAGTCAAAAGGCATTGAATTTGTGCAAAATAAATGCATAATGAAGGAGTACTTGAGGATATTTGGTGACAATTATGCCTGATGAGCTTGGGATGTATGCTGAAGAGCTTATATACAATTACGAGCACCCTAGGAACAAGGGTACGATTGCAGACGCAGATACAAAGATGAGTGAGGAGAACATATCGTGCGGGGACAGAATAGTAGTGTACCTAAAGCTTGACGGGGACCGGATAGTGGATGTGAAGTTTGAGGGTTCTGGTTGCGTGATATCCATGGGGACTGCTAGCATACTGACCGATTTCCTAAGGGGAAAGACGCTTGCCGAGGTTGAGGCGTTCGGGAGGGAGAAGTTGCTAGAACTCATAAACATAGATCCTGGACCGGTAAGAATGCACTGCGCGACACTTTCTCTTCGCGCCATACGCAAGGCAGTCTTCCTTAAGGAAGGAAAGACGCTTGATCGTGAGACAAAAGAGCTTTGATCACTTGAGATTCTTCTTTAGCTCCTCGATCAGGGCTATGTCCTTTGGATCGACATTTCTTATTGCGCTTAAATGATAGGACACATAGTCACCGTAATGAAATACGTGGAACATCCTTGCAAAGTCGCTCTTGCCTTTTGGATCAATAATCCTGAATTTTGAATCGGTTATCCTTGCGGTGACCGATATTCTTTTGCTTATCTTGTCTGTTCGTGACCCGAATACAATGAAGTAGAGATTGTCCTTCCTGTAGGTCTTGGCAAGGGCCATCGTATCGCTATGGTTGAGCTCCGGGAAGCTGGCAGGATATGCTAGAACCTTTGCATTTTCATTGAACTGCATCTTCCATCTGTATGCAACAGTCTTGAACGGCGCTGCGCCGTATATTACAGGTATGTGGTCGCCTCGCGCTATCTCATTTGCAACCTCAAGGCATTCGTTGTTATTAATGTCTAGTGCTTCTATAACGCCTATCGCTTCGTCTATATCCTCTTTTTTAACTGCGCCAAAGCCATTTATCAGTGGCATTAGCATCCACCCCGTTGCGGATCTGGGCTGTATGCCCATATCCGGGATCTGCACATGCTGTTTTCCGTATTTTTTTATTTCTCCGCCCGTGCCCACGGTAACTACATACGCACCCTTTTCTATTCCCTGCTTCACTGCAGAGATGGTCTCTTCTGTATTTCCAGAATAGCTCATGCCCACAAGCAGCGTGGTTTTTGAGACGTAGTCTGGGATGTTATAGTCGTCTGCGATATAGACTGGCAATTTAGTATAGAACTCGCTAAAGATCTTTCCTGCAATTCCAGAACCGCCCATTCCGGCTATTACTATGTTGTCTATGCCCTCTGACACGTCTATCTTTTCTGTGAATCTGAGCTGCTGCTTGAGCAGCTTAAGTTCATCTATAAACTCCATATAAAACACCTTGCGGCATTAGGAATTTCTGGTCGCAGTTATATATAATGTGGCTTGGATTGCTTGACAGAAGCCTGCGCTGCTTGGCTGGAGAGTTTTCAAGGGATTGCGGCTGATGCAGGTTAAATATCGCTCTTGGCAGGTTGCTGCTGCGTCACGCAGTGGATCGCACCGAAGCCGTAAACTAGCGCACGGCAGTTGATCCCAATTACCTTTCTGCCTTGAAAGAATCTGCTTATTGTACTCAGTGCCAGTGTATCATTTTTATCTCCGAAGACGGGCACCAAGACTACGTTATTTGCGATATAGAAATTTGAATAACTTGCAGGAAGCCTTATCCCATTGTATTTTACTGGATCGGGCATTGGAAGCGTGACAATATTTAACTTATTCCCGTCCTGGTCTGTTGCATTCTTGAGCAAATTGAAGTTCTCCCTAAGCGCGGTGCTATTTGTGTCATGTGAATTCTCTTCAAAGGAGCATAGGACGGTGTTGTCATTGACAAATCGTGCTAGATCGTCGACGTGGCCATCCGTGTCGTCGCCCGCTATGCCATCCTTTAGCCATATTATTTTTGATGCGCCTAGGTAATCTGAAAGGTATTTTTCTATCTGTGTTCGCGAAAGGGATGGGTTCCTGTTCTTGTTGAGAAGGCACTGCTCAGTTGTGAGAAATGTGCCTTTGCCATTTGTATCTATTGACCCGCCCTCAAGCACCATTGGGACCTCAAAGCTTCGGCAGTCTCCTTTTGGCATTAAGTTAGGTATATTGGTGTCTGCTTTTAGTTCGTCGTATTTGTTGCCCCAGGCATTGAATATCCAGTGAGTGCATGCAACCTCCTTGCCTTTGCCACTGTTCCTTGCAATAAATATTGGGCCGTAGTCCCTAAACCATACGTCTGCAGTCCTAATTTTGTGGATTGAAAGGTTCGCGAAGTTTATTCCTGCAGCGTTAAGCACCTTAATGATACGCCTTTCCTCCCCGGAGTCGTCGACAAGCAAATTTACCTTTTCGTTTGGGATTAGGGCGCGTATGACCTCTACATAGGTCTTTTCCACTTCTGGAAGAAGCTCCTTTGGAAAAGAATCCGGATTTTTTGGCCATGCAATCCATGTGCCTTCGTGCGGTTCCCATTCGGCAGGCATTCGGTATCCAAGTCGGTGTGGTGTCTCTTTTTGCTCGATCAAGTCCCCACCAGAATCAGTCAAGAAATCTTGATGACACGCCCTTGTATGCATCTATTCTTCTGTCTCTAAGGAAAGGCCATCCTTGCCTTGTAGTGTCTATCTTGCCGAGGTCACATTTGACCACCAGGACCTCTTCCTTTCCTGGGCTTGCTTTGGCTATAATCTCGCCGAAAGGCCCGGACACAAATGATGAGCCCCAGAAGTTTATCTTCCCCTCCTTTCCAACCCTGTTCACCGCCACTACAAATACGCCGTTTGCAATGCCATGGGCACGCTGGATGGTCTCCCATGCGTCCTGCATCTCTTTAGTAGACTCTTCTTCCTCAGGGAACCAGCCTATTGCAGTAGGATAAAATAATATTTGCGCGCCAAGAAGCGCTGTGAGTCGCGCAGCCTCTGGATACCATTGATCCCAGCAGATAAGTGTGCCTAGTTTGCCGTGCTCTGTGTCAAAAGCCTTGAAACCTAGGTCGCCAGGCGCGAAATAAAACTTCTCGTAGTAGTGGGGGTCGTCAGGTATGTGCATCTTACGGTACACTCCAAGGAGCTTGCCAGATTTATCTACCACCACTGCGGAATTGTGGTAAAGCCCGCGTGCGCGTTTCTCGAATATTCCGGCTATTACTGCCACACTGTTCTCACGCGCGGCTTTTGATATAGCATCGGTGGTGGGTCCGGGTATTGGCTCTGCTAGATTGAAGTTCTCAAGATCTTCCTCCTGGCAGAAATACTGTGACATGAAAAGCTCTGGAAGGCAGACCACCTGGGCGCCTTTTGATGCGGCCTCTTTTATCCTACTTATCGCTTTTTCCAAATTTGACTTTGTATCTAGACCCATGCTCATCTGCACCAGGCCTATCGTAATCTCGTCTTTTTTAACATTTTTCGACATGGAATCACCGCTTGGCTAATCTTGAATTGAGGTTCTTGGGCTTTCGCTTCTTCCAGTCCCCTTTATTGTAAACGTATGACGCAAGTATTGGTAGCGCTATCGTCGCTTCCGAGAATACCATCTGGGTGTTGCCAGTATCAACTTTTCCCCAAGAATGGGCCTCCTTTAGTGTCGAGCCTGACAAAGCCCCGTCCCTTTCGTCTGCCACCGTTATCTGCACTGCGTATTTGTGCATTGGCACGTCGATGCCGAGCATGTCTGCGGCGACAACAGTATCCTGGGCAAAGTTCTTTGGAACTCCGCCGCCTATCATTAGTAGTCCGCTCTGCTTCGCGCCCATTTTTATCTTTGTGAGCTCGAGAAAATCCTTTGCAGAATCTATCGAGACGTGGTCATCTGGATTTTTCCACTGGTGTTTTACAAGACCGAAGCCTGCGCTGCAATCAGAAAATGCTGGGACAAATATCGGTACGCCCTTCTTATAGGCTTCAAGAACAACTGAGTCCTGCTTCTTTGAGTGTTTTGATAGGTATTTTCCCATTTCAACTATAAACTCCCTTGATGAATAGGGCCTTCTTTCAAGTCCTTCTGCTATTTTCCACACTGTATCATCGCATACCCTAAGTTCATCCTCTCGTATGTAAGTATCATATATCCTATCTATTGCCTTGGCCCGGAGCTCCTCGTCGTCAGCAAGCGGTGACCCGGAATAGTGGTTGAAGCCTGGAGCCTCAAAGAAATCCTGGTCAACTATTATCGCGCCGGTTGAGACTATGGCGTCCACCATGTTGTTTTGGACCATCTGGTAAACAAGTCTCTTAAGCCCAGAGCTGAATAAGGATCCGGCAAGGCATAGGATTATTGTGCAATCAGTGTCAGAGACCATTTTTCCATATATCTTCGCTGCGCTGGCCAGGTTTCTTGACTGGAAAGACATTGAAGAGAACGAGTCGACCAGTTCAGTAAGACTCCTTGTGCCTATGTCTATATGCTTTATCTTCGACCCGAGGTGATTACCAGATTTCAACCATTCCACCGTTTATAAGACGTAATTCTCTCTTTTATATTTTTCTAATTTTATTAAGTAGGCATTAGCTTTGTTGCGCCTGATTTGCCACCCTGGAAACAAAACCCTCCATGCGCGAGATGGCTTTTGGCATCCAATTTTCATTAAAACCTAGATCGGTGAAGACCTTGAGCGCGGCTTCGTAGCTCCTAGACCTACCTCGCCTGTGGCCTTCCCCATACAGTATGGATGCGGTAAGGTAGTCCCAAGCTGCGGAGTTGAGAATGGAGGCGAATGGGCTTGTCTTGATGGCTTCTCCAGCATTATGGTCTGCTGGGAAGATGTGGGGCATTACTCCAGTATTGCTTCTGATCAGATGCAGTTTTGCGGCCCTGTCGTTGCAATGCTCTATGAGCAGGTCCGCAGATTTCTCAAAGCTTTCTGCGGCCCTCAGAGGATGACCTGAGACTATAAAATCAATTGCAGCTGCATGGTAAAGGTTTGCAGCTTCCATGACTGGATCTTTGTTTCGAGGATACAATGCGCCCCTTAAGCTGAATTTTCCATGCGCGAGATCATAAAGCGCCTCTGCGTTGTTGATGTGGCGCTCTGCCACGTGCCATAAGGATATCTCCTTTTTCCGAAATACGTTCTTAAGCAGCCCTAGGCGCTTTCTTTCCTGCTCCTGGCTTGCGTTTTTGACATGCACGTCTATACCTTATACAGCCATCCTGCTTCTAATTATCCTGTCAAGCTTTCGGGCTAGTTCCTCCCTTCTCTTCTTGAAACGAACTATCTTAAGCTCTTTCTCCGAAACCCTCACCCTAAACGAGTCTTTGGGTTTGAGGGTCTTTATCACTTCGCCGTCGTATCGCAGCTGGCCGTTGTACTTAACCACTTCGACCTCTATTACTCTGGATGAGTCCACCACTATTGGATTTTTATAAGGACCGTCTACGTTTAGAAAGGTAAGGCACATTGCATTGGGTATGAGCATTATTGGCCCACCTGCGGATTTGTTATACGCAGTCGATCCTATTGAACTTGTTATAAGTATTCCATCTCCGCTCATTACATATGGGTATATCTCATACCTCTTGCCGCCCCTGAGCTCGTATATCTTGAAGCTCACCTCTTCAAGGGTGTTATGAAGAAGTGCCTCGTTTACAGCATAGTATCTCTTGCCATTGAAGGACACCTCCATCTTGTTCTCCAGTTTTTCTATGTAGTAGGATCCCGACTTGAGGGACTTTATGACAAAGTCGATGTCGTTGAGGCTGACATCGGAGTAATACCCTATGCTTCCGCTCTCTTCGCTTCGTATTGGAAGTATCGGCCCTTCGTACTTCTTTGCAGCCCTTACAAATGTGCCGTCGCCCCCTACCGCAAGGCATATGCTTCCTTTAGAGGATACATCGAATGACGCATAAATCTCCCTGAGTTGACGGTAGTTCTTCTTGCTGACTATCTTTATTTTCATTCAACCATCTTATTTGCCATAATAGAAGTGCACCGGCCGGCCGAGGGCTGCCCCTGCGACTTCCTGCATGAGTTCGGAGAAGGTGGGGTGAGGGTGTATTGTGTCTGCCACATCTTCAAGCGTGGCGCCCATTTCTATTGCAAGTGCAGCCTCGGATATCATTGCATTCGCATCTGTGGACACCATCTCAACCCCTTTGATCATCTGATTTGAGTCATAGGCTATTTTTATGAATCCGCGTGTCTCGCCGATTGCTATGCCCCGGCCGAGGGCGGTTAGCGGGAATTTTTTGACGCTTATGCCTTCGCCTTCCAGGCTACCAGCTATTGCAATTTCCGGATCGGAAAATATTACTGCAGGTATCACGGTGTTGTCGAATGCGCCCCTGTTCCCAGCAGCAACTTCTGCGGCTATTTCACCTTGCCGTATCGCCTTGTGAGCTAGCATCGGCTCTCCTATGACGTCTCCTATGGCAAGTATATTTGGATCAGATGTAGTAAGAGACAGATCAACCTGAACAAAACCTTTTCCGTCTACACCGACTTTTGTGTTCTCTAATCCAAGGTTCTGCGTATATGGCACAAGGCCCACTGCAGAGACAATTGCATCTGCAGCAAGTTCGGTGCCGTCGGATAGCCTCACAGAATCCTTGCCGTGGGAGGAGGGAACAGTATTTGGGTGTATGGTAACGCCAAGTTCCTGGAGCCTTGACTTGACAAGGGAGACGGCGTCCTGATCGAATCTTGAAAGGAGATCTGAATGCGCGAGTATGTCGACTTTTGTTCCGAGCTTGGCGTAAAGAGTGCCTATCTCAACAGCAACATAG
The DNA here is from genome assembly GCA_027449585.1 of Microcaldota archaeon. Taxonomy (GTDB): domain Archaea; phylum Micrarchaeota; class Micrarchaeia; order Micrarchaeales; family CABMGC01; genus JAJZNA01. Next base: position 18,272 of record DAIDLJ010000010.1, read on the forward strand.
CCTGCGCCTATTATTACCATGTTTTTGGGAATTCTGTCGAGCATCAGCGCGGATTTGTAGTCCATCACTTCTGGACCAAAATCAAAACCGGGTATGGATCTTGGCGCTGACCCAGTTGCTATTATGGCCTTCTTGAAATCAAGTTCTTCGCCGTTGGTGAGCTGTATCGCATTTGAGGATATGAAAGTTCCCTGGTCCTTGATGACCTCTATGCTGTTGGACTTGCACAGATACTCGACCCCTTGCTCTAGTTTCTTTGAGACATCCATACGCCATTCGAGCATTTTTTTGGGATCTATGCTGGCACCTTCGGCTCGGATGCCAAATTTTTCTGAGTGAGTCATCTCATAGAATATGTCCGCTATGTGTATAAGCGTCTTCGATGGTATGCAGGCATAGTTTAGACAGTGGCCGCCCATCTTGTTCTTTTCGACTATGGCTACGTTCATGCCGAGCTGTGACGCCCTTATCGCCGAGACATAGCCTCCCACGCCGCCGCCGATTATGGCCAGATCCACATCTTCAGGAAGCGATCCCATTACCATGATATATCAACATTATTGATTTGGCTCAAAGAACATAAATAATTATCAGATGGTCAAGCCGCAATTGCCAGGCTGTGATATAGCATGAATATGCCAAACGCAGCAAATAGCGTGGCTGATGCATGCCGTATCCATTTTGAATAGGAAGCATTGTTGAGCCGAGATATCATGGATGAAAATATTAATATCCAAGCCAGTATTCCAACGAAAAGGCCGAGTATCGAATATGCGCTGGCGGTCTTGAGCATAAATAGCCCGGCAGTAAGCCACCATGCAAGATTAAACGGGCTTGATATGGCTAAAACGTATCCTATCAGGTAATTTCCATGCGGCTTTGTCCGGAGTTTTATGGGCTTGCTTAGCCGATATGCAAGATACAGCATGAGAATGCCGCCTAGAGTGTAAAAATAGTTGATAGCGGCGGCAGGTATGACCGAGCCGAAGACCAACATTATTACAAAGTATGTGAAATCGGCGCTTGTTGCGCCAAGCCCGACGCTGAGCCCGTGAATTCTGGACCTTGTTGCCTCTGTGGCTATCATCGCATTTACAGGGCCTGGTGGTGCTGCTAGCGATAGGCCCATTGCTATTCCGAATATGCAGTAGTAGATGTCAGTGAAAAACAAGCAGGATCATCCAAGTATATCGAGCAGGTCTGGATCTTCTATGTATCTTGTAAGAGCAAGGCCGAACTTTACAGCCTCTGCGCCGTCTACCACGCGGTGGTCAAAAACTAGCGAGAATGGCAGCATCTTTGCTATCTTTATCTGGCTATCTATCACTACGGGCTCATCGCGCATGCGCCCTAGCCCAAGTATTCCGACGTCCGGATGGTTGATTATTGGTACTGAGAAATAGCCTCCGCCGAGGCTGCCGACGTTTGTTATTGTGAATGTAGTATCGCGCATCTCGTCTATAGATATGGTCATGTTGTTTATCTTTTCATGCAGGGCCTGTATCTCTTTTGCTATCTGGATTATGCTCTTCTTGTCGGCTTGCTTTATGACGACAACCTTCAGGCCGTCTGGCGCCTCTGCGGCAAGACCGATGTTGTAATATTTCTTTACTATTACCTCTTGGCGCTCGCGATCGTAGCTTGAGTTCGCCATTGGATTCTCCTTTAGGGCCTCTACAGTAGCCTTTATTATGAATGGCAGGAAGGTCAATTTGACGCCCATCCTCTCGGCGTTGGCCTTTTCTTTTGCGACAATATCATAGAGCTTTGTTGCATCTATCTTCTCCATGTGCGTGAAGGTTGGTATGGATAGAGAGAGCTCCACGTTCTTGGCTATAGCCTTGCGGGTCTGCGACATCGGAACCCTCTCCACCTCCTCCCCGTGAGTCTCCTCTAAAAGTTCGGAGAATTTTGCCGGCTGCTTTTGTGGAGCGACGGACCTGTTCATAGCGTTCCTGACATCATTTTCAAGTATCCTTCCGCCCGGGCCGGTTCCGGTGACTGTTGAGAGGTCTAGATTGCTGTCCCTGGCAAGCTTTCTGACATAAGGCGTTGCGATTATCTCATGCTCTGGTTGCCGCTGCGATGGCTCTTGACGCGCCTGCTGTTGTGCTTGCTGCGGTGTTGTTTGCAGGGTCGGTTTTGGTTCGGTGGTTTTCTGCGCCCCTGCAGTGGCTATTTCCGATTCGTCGCCGATGTATGCAAGAGTGTCCCCAACATGGACTATTGCACCTTCCTTGACATTGAACTTTATCTTGCCCGTTATGGGTGATGGGGCATTGACAACCGCCTTATCCGTCTCTACCTGGACTACCGGTTGATCCTCTTTGACCTGATCACCGTCCTTGACAAGCCACTTCTGTACCTTTCCTTCCGTTATTCCTTCTCCAACATCGACGAATCGTATATCCTTCAAAAAATCACACTGACATTATCTTGTCTATTGCAGCCGCAACCTTCTTCTCATTTGGTATGTAGAATTTTTCATATCCTGGGAAAGGATATGGAAGGCTATCTGAAGCCACCCTCAATATTGGAGCCTTGAGCTCGAATATGTCCTTCTCGGCTATAAGCGCAGAGATCTCGGCGCCTACTCCGAAGCTTGCTGGAGCCTCATGCACCACTATCACCCTTCCGGTCTTCTTCGCACTGTCAAGGATCGCCTTCTCGTCTAAGGGATTTATGGTCCTTAGGTCTATTATCTCCGCATCCACCTTCTTCTTTTCCACAGTGTCTTTGACAATGTGCACCATTGTCCCGTATGTGACTATGGTGAGGTCATTGCCCTCCCTGACCACGCTGGCCTTGCCTATTGGCACTTCATAAGCCTCCTCAGGTATCTCCTGTTTGAATAGCCTATAGAGCCGTGTGGGCTCAAGGAATAGCACCGGATCGGGTGTGCGCGAGGCCTTTATGAGGAGTCCCTTTGCATCGTATGGCGTTGATGGCTCGACCACTATAAGACCGCCTATGTGGGCATATAGGACTTCTGGGCTTTCAGAATGGTGCTCTAGAGTCCTTACCCCTCCGCTTACTGGAGTCCTTATCACCATAGGCACGCTGAATGTGGATCTGCTTCTTGAGCGGTATCTTGCTGCATGGTTTACTATCTGGCTGAACGAGAGGAACATGAATCCTGCGAACTGTATCTCGGCTATTGGATGCATGCCTGCTAGCGCCATGCCTATTGAGGTCCCGACTATCCCCGATTCGGCTAGCGGGGTGTCTATGACGCGGTCCGGACCGAACTTGTCAAAGAGCCCCTCGGTCACCCTGAACACTCCGCCATCCTTCCCTACGTCCTCACCGAGAAGTACTACGTCGTTGTTCTCTTTCATGCTCAGCTCAATTGCATTGTTTATAGCTGTAACCATGTTTACTAACATTCATTCACCCTGCCAGAAGTTGTTTTCCTCTGCATCCTTGAGTTCGGCGCCAAGAGAGTCGGGAACGTAGCTGTAGAGGTTCTCGAACATGGACTTCGGATCCGGCTTGAAGCCCTCTGCTTTCTCCACGGCCGCATCTATCTGCTTCATCTGATCTGCAACCACTTGCTGTTCAATCTGATCGCTCCATGAGCCTTTTTTGGTTAGATATAGTCTAAGCCGCAGTATTGGATCGCGCTTTGCCCATTCTTCTACATCCTTTGGATCGCGATACTTGTTTGGGTCATCTGAAGTGGTGTGCATTCCCATCCTGTAGGTTATGCACTCTATAACCGAAGGCCCGTTCTGAGAATTCCTTATCGCATCTGAAGTTGCCTTGAATACAGCTATGGAATCGTTGCCGTCGACCTGAATTCCCGGGATGCCTGCAGCAATTGCTTTTTGAGCTAGCGTTTGCGCCGCGGTCTGCTTGGAACGCGGTATGGATATTGCCCATTGGTTATTCTGTATTATCACAACAAGCGGAACTTTCCAGTCTCCTGCAAAGTTTATGGCCTCATAAAAATCGCCTTCGGAGGTACCTCCGTCGCCAATATAGGCTATTACCGCTGCGCCAGTTTTTTTGTATTTTTGCGCGAATGCTATTCCGGCAGCATGCGGCATCTGCGTCCCGACAGGTACGGACATCGGCAGGCCGCGTACCTCTTTAGGTATCTTATTCCCTTCCTCGAAGCCCATCCAGTAGAGGTAGAAGAGATCCAGAGGCAGGCCGCGCGCTATGTAGACGCCGTGCTGCCTGAAGGCCGGTACGAATATGTCAGACTTGCCCATCGCCTCTGCAGTGCCTATGTTTACCGCTTCCTCACCGAGGGTTGGCGCGTAAGTTGCCGCGCGGCCCTGCCTTTGCAAGCTTACTGCTTTGGCATCGACATTTCTTGTAAAGAGCATCAGTTTGAGCATTTCGACGAGTTTGTCATCAGTCAGCTCTGATGGCATGAGGGCGGCATCGACATTGCCCTGCTCGTCCATCACCTGCAGGTACTCTATCTTTCCGTCAAACACCTCGCTTATCAAAAAACAAACCCGTATGATATATGGTAGGTTAAGAATTTATTATTTGCGTAAATTTTTGCGACCTAAGCGGCAAGCTACAAATAGGCTTAAAATTGTTTTGAGGGCTATGTTTATTCGTATCCTTGGTGAATGTTTGGACGCTTTAATACTGTGCGGCGGTTTTGCCACGCGCCTTGAACCGATAACGCTTTTCGTTCCAAAGCCCCTGCTACCCGTGGGTGGCAGGCCAATACTCGACCACATACTTGATGGTGTTGCTGGGCTTGGCGTTAGCAGGATAGTCCTTTCAACCAACAAGAAGTTCAGCGACCAGTTCAAGTACTGGGCAGAGAACAAGGCTGCTTCTGGATTCAAGATACCCATAGAGATAGTTGTTGAGCCTACGATGCACCATGGGGAGAAGTTCGGAGCGATAAAGGGTATTAATTACACTATAGAAACAGCGAAGCTCAAGGATGACCTGCTGATTGTTGCTGGAGATAACTTTTACACTTTTGACCTGAAGAAGATGGTGGATGCATTCAAGAAGAGCAGCAAAACCACAATAGCAGTGTATGATGTCAAGTCCGTTGACGATGCGCGCAGATTTGGCGTAGTGCACCTGGATGGGAGCAGGGTTACTGGTTTTGAGGAGAAGCCGCTAAATCCGCGATCTACACTAATAAGCACTGGACTATATCTCTTCCCGTCAGTCATGCTGAAAAAATTCCACGAATATATGTCTGATGGCAACAATCCGGATGCGCCAGGTTACTTCCTTCAGTGGCTCATAGGAAAAGAAGTGGTGGAAGGGGCCGTATATAACGACAAGTGGTATGATATAGGAACCATAGATACTTACAGAGAAGTGTTTGATGCAAATAGAAAAAACAAAAATTAAGAAGAATCTATTTAATTCTATATTTACTCATGGATCTGAGTAATAATTTTAGCCCTTCGAGTTCATTTGCTTTGCTTTCGATATTTTTTGTTAAATGAAGTAGTGATTCTCTAGAGTGTTTTTTGCTGTGACTTGATGCATTTTCAGATTTTAATACATCTTTTATTGTAGTTTCGCCATTACGTAAACTTGCGGCTAGTTCTAAATCTCTTTGGAGTTTATTTATGCTTAGCTCAAGGAATTTTTGGGGGTTGGAATTGCATAGACTTGGATTGGCGCCCATTTGAAGTAAATGGTGTGCTACATTTAGTTTATTCATAAAAATAGCCTGCTCTAACACGGTGGCCCCAGTATCACCAAGTTTCATGTTGACGTCTGCACCACTATTTATTAGTAATTTTATTATGTCCAAATGTCCGTTTAAAGCTGCGAGAGAAAGGACGCTTTCACCATCAATAGCATTTAATGAAGTAGCATTTACATTTGCTCCTCTTTCTATAAGAAATTTGCAAAGTTTGTAGTCTCCAGTTTCTGCTGCATACATTAAAGGCGTGCTTGTGCCAATCCTTTCGTCTATTTTTGCCCCGTGGTCTAGTAGCAATTCAACTACATCTAGATGACCGTTTACTGCCGCTAAACTTAATGGAGTAGATGAGTTCATGTAAATTTTAGATTTGGTGCTTATATCTGCTCCATACCTTATTAGCAAGTCCACAATATCAGTATGTCCTGATTCGGCAGCAAACATTATTGCAGTTTGTCCAGAATAATTTTCAAGATTAACAGAGGCTCCATGATTTAATAATAGTTCTATTACTTTAATATGGCCATATTTTGAAGCAAACATTAATGGTGACAGACCGTCTTTGGGCCTGTCTCTAAAATCAATTTCTACAAACTGTCTTTTTATTAGGGTTTCTGTAGCTAGAAGCCCTTGCCCCAAATCTGTAAAATTCATCATTAAATTAGTCACGCTGATTGCTTGGGCAGATGCAGATGAAGAAAGTAATAATTCGACGACATTTTCGTTTCCTAATATTGAGGCATACATAAGAGGTGTAAGATAGAAATGTGGACTTAAGTAGTATGGGGCAAGCAGTTTTTGAACCTGAGATTCGTAATTTTCAAATATTTCATTGCGCTTATTTTCTAATTTAGAAATTGAATAGTCATTCAATTTCATATTATTAGAATATTCGACGTCAACTTTTGCGCCGTTTGCTATGAGTAATTTTGCAATTTCGGGATTTTTTACCATTGAAGCAAACATTAATGGCGTGCGATAAAATAGGTCTGCTCCATTTACGTCAGCCCCATTATTTATTAGTATTTTAACAATTTCGGTATTACCAGCAATTATTGCAGTTATTATGGGAGTAATCCCGTTTTTATCTATAAAATTAAGGGATGTATTCTGATGAAGTAATTTTCTGAGCTCATTTATGTCGTTTTGTTTTATTGCTTCTATCAAATCTTCGTTAGTCATAATGTACACCGTAACAAATTTTAATCTTGAAGCAGGGCAGATTCAATGGCATGGGATACGTTGACACGCGTATGAATTGGGGTATCGTGGTTTCTGCCCTGCATATGTAAGTAGTTATGAAGAATCCAGTATATATTTTCTCTCAAATAGTTTTGACACTATACTTAGATAATTGAATAATAATGATAATTTTTGTTAAGAAATCTACAATTATATATCTATAATATAAATAATAAATATAATATATATTTATATTATAATAAAATTTCTTAGTTAATTCCTCGACCGTTTATTAATTGATCTAATTTACCTGTTACATCTGTTATCTTTCGAGCAATAGGCTGAAACCATGGGGCACGTTCTACCAATTTACGGGCATCCTGC
>DAIDLJ010000011.1 GCA_027449585.1 Microcaldota archaeon
TCTTATTCTTGCAGATTCCCAGTTATGAAGATTCACAGAAGTTTGAAAAGACTTGGGCAGAGTATGGTAAGCCAGTAACACATGAATGGATTGAGCCGCATACCTACGTCCCGCTATCTGGACATGAAAAAGGAATCCCGCATGTTTCTTTAGACAAGAAGGAACTTGTAGGTTTTCTCAAAAATTACAGATTAGTCAAGATGCATGTTGGTAAGCGCCACTACCATGGATATTGTGTTATAGCAAAGAAGATTTAGCAGGTTTCTTAGAATATCTTAGATTTCAATAATCCTTATTCTGTCCTCTTTATGATATGATAGCCGAACTGGGTCTTGACAAGACCTGAGACCTGCCCTTTCTCAAGCGCAAAAGCCGCTTCCTCAAATGGCTTAACCATCATTCCCTTGCCGAAGAAGCCAAGGTCGCCGCCTCTTCGCCTGGATCCGTCTGTAGAATACTGCTCCGCAAGCTTTGCAAATGACTCTCCCTTCTTTATCCGCTCGAGAATCTCTTTGGCTAGCGACTCCTTCTCGACCAATATGTGCGCGCATCTTATCTGATTTGCCATAAAATCACTCAGCGTCAGTCCTCCCTCCATTTTGATCTTTTTACTGCTAGGGTGAGGATTATTATTGTGACCATTATGATCACTACCCAGTCAATCTCTATGGTTGTAGGGCTAAAAGAGGTGAGTCCGGTGACGTTCTGCACTATCTGCGCGGCATAGGTTGCAGGTGAGAGGTAAGCTATTATCTGGAAAGGCTTTGGTATGTATGTAATTGGATAGTAGACTGGCGGAAGCGCAGAGAGCACAGTTGAGACTATCCCGGAAAATGCCCAGCCCTGCACAACGTCTGACGATAGGGTGGAGAGAAGAAAGCCCAAAGAGCATGCAAACGTGAACATAACAAGCATCACGCCAATTATGGAAAGATATCCGAATGCGCTGGTGTGCACGTACAGGGCTGCAAGCACCGTGAGCACCAAGAGCGCTGGAAGTGCATAGACCAGTTCGGATATTGACATGCCCAGTAGGTATATCCCTGCGGTCACCGGAGAGCTCACGACCATGTCCTGAACCTTGAAATCGTTCTTGAGGTGCGAAAGGTCCTGCTGCAGCGAGGTGCCGGAGGATATCATTGTCATTATCAGCGCTCCTCCGATTGCTATCGGAGTGAGGGCGCCCCTGCTTATGAAGGTTATAACAAGAAGCAGCGAGAATGGGGCCAGTATGGTGCTTACTAGCACTATCGGATAATTGATCATCGCATATATTGCATTGACCATTATCGATGCCTTTAACTGGCTAATAATACTCCTGCTGGTCATAATTTTCAGCCTCTATAGGTTTTCTCACTATGTAATAGAATATGTCATCAAGGGTGAGCGGATTCATCGAGAATTTAACTCCGCGGTTTATGAGCTGCTTTGATATCCTACCTGCCTCCTTCTCCGTGGTGACTATCTGATAATGTCCATCGATACCCTTTATCAATTCGCCCCGCCTTGGCTTTATTACGGTGTGATCAGAGAGTATCTTCACGCTGTAAGGATACTTCACCTTCCTCCTAAGTTCGGCCATTGTCCCAAGCGCCATCAATTTTCCGTCCTCGACTACCCCTATCTTGTCCGCTAGCTTTTCGGCCTCCTCCAGATAGTGTGTTGTAAGGAATATGAAGTGGTCCTTCTTTAGCTTGACAAGCGTCCTCCACAACTCGTCCCTTGAGATCGGATCAAGGCCCGTTGTGGGCTCGTCCAAGAATATCACCTTTGCACCTGAGGCCATTACCATACCCACCAAGACCTTCCTCTTTGTACCCCCTGAGAGCAGCCGGTTAAGCGTATCGGCATATTTCTTTATGCCCAATTCGTCAAGCGCCTTCTCGAGCAGAAGATTTGCCTCTTTAGAGGTAAATCCGCGCCACATCAGGTACGAAGATAGGAACTGCCTTGGAGTGAGCCATCCGACCGCGCGGCCTTCCTGGGGCACGCAGGCGATTATTTCCCTAAGCGCGTCGGTGTCCTTTAGTATGTCCAGCCCGGATATCTGCGCTGTTCCGGAGGTTGGAGAGAGCTGCGTAGAGAGTATTCGGATAAGAGTAGTCTTTCCGGCGCCATTGCGCCCTATCAGTGCAAATATGCCCTTGGCAGGAACTGCAAGAGAGAAGGACTTTAAGGCCCTCTTTCCCTTCTCGTACTCCTTTGTGAGCCCCCTCACAGTAAGCTGCTCCATATTTGTCATTATTGATATCTGTATCACGTTTATATAAATAAATGCTCAATAGTGCACTTATGAAGGATAGATTAGACCACAAAGAGCTTGAGGAGCGCATCTCCAAGTTCTGGTCTGACAATGATATTTACAAATTCAATGAGGATTCTAAGGCAGAGGTTTATTCGATAGATACCCCTCCACCTACGATCTCGGGTCTCATCCATCTGGGCCATGCCTTCTCCTACTCGCAGGCAGACTTCGTAGCACGGTACAAGAGGATGAAGGGGTTTAACGTTTTCTATCCGTTTGGTTTTGACAACAACGGGATACCTACCGAGCTGCTAGTTGAGAAGATACATAACACCACAGCAGAGAAGGAGGGGAGGGAGAAGTTCGTACAGCTTGTGGAGAGTGAGACCAAGAATTTCGAGAAGATGTATAAGGAGGTCTGGAGAAGCATAGGCATATCTGTAGACTGGTCCCTGCTTTATACGACAATAGGTAAGAAGGCGCAAAGGACATCGCAGCTTTCATTCGTTGAGCTAAATAAGATGGGAAGGGCCTATAGGAAGGAGCTCCCGACCATCTGGTGCCCAAAGGAGGGCACGGCACTCTCACAGATGGAGCTCAAGGACAAGGTGCTAAAGTCGAAATTTGTAACGATAAGATTCTCGGATGACATCGTAATAGCAACAACAAGGCCGGAGCTCATACCGGCATGCGTTGCAATAATAGTGAATCCCCAAGACCAGAAGAACAGGCACCTGATAGGTAAGAAAGTGAAGGTGCCGATATTCGGGCAGGAGGTGAAGGTCATCGGCGATGACCGGGTCGACCCAGCTAAAGGGACTGGAGTGGTGATGTGCTGCACGTTTGGCGATCTCACCGATATCGAGTGGTACAAGGCCTACAACCTTGACTTAAGGATAGTCATAGATAAGCACGGCCGAATGCTTCCAGAGTACTTTCAAGGAAAAAAGGTACGGGAGACAAGGGAATTCATCATAAATGACCTGAAGGAAAAGGGATACGTTCTTGCAGGAAGGAGATAGAACATAATGTGAATGTGCATGAGCGCTGCAACACGGAGATAGAATTCCTGGTAAAGAAGCAGTGGTTCATAAGGTATCTGGACATGAAGGATGAACTACTCGAGCTTGGAAGAAAACTAAATTGGCATCCTGAGCACATGGCAGTAAGGTACGAGAACTGGGTCAAGGGACTCCAGTGGGACTGGTCAATATCGAGGCAGAGATATTACGGCATACCCTTCCCGGTATGGTATTGCAAGAAGTGCGATGAGCCGATAATTGCAGAAGAGAAGGATCTGCCGGTGAACCCGCTTGTTGATAAGCCAAAGAGGCCGTGCCCAAAGTGCGGCGGAACCGAAGTCGTGCCTGAGGAGGACATATTTGACACATGGGCAACATCTTCACTTACGCCTCTGATAAATGCAAACTGGGCGACGGACAGAAAATATATGGATAGGATATATCCGATGTCGCTTAGGCCGCAGGCGCATGATATAATATCGTTCTGGCTGTTCACGACTGTTGTAAAGTGCCACCTGCACACGGGCAAGCTTCCCTGGAAGGATGTGCTCATATCCGGGCACGGGCTGGACTCCAAGGGGCAGGCGATGCACAAATCCACAGGTAATGTCATAGAACCAAAGGTTGTCATAGAGAAATTCGGGGCGGATTCGCTAAGACACTGGGCAAGCCTGTCAAGATTGGGCGATGATGCGTCGTTCCAGGAAAAGGACGTGATGACTGGCGCAAAGCTTGTCAACAAATTATGGAACGTGGCAAGATTCGTTAGCATGAACGCGGATGTGGCTCGAAACGAATCGACAAATCCTATTGACAGGTGGATCATGGCAAGGCTGCATGCAACGATAAGGGAGGCTACGGGGATGTTCGATGAGTACAATTATGCAGGCGCAAAACGTCTCATAGACGAGTTTTTCTGGTTCTTCTGCGACAACTATCTCGAGTTCATAAAGTACAGGACATACAATGGGGACAAAAGCGCAAATAAGACACTAAATGAGGTGTTCTTGTCCGTGGTGAAGATGCTCGCCCCATTTATGCCATATATAACCGAGGAGATATACCTTGAGCTTTACGCGCGCTCTGACGGGGCAAGGTCGGTGCACCTCTCCAAATGGCCTGCGCTATCAGATAGTGCTATTGACGAAAAGGCGCTTGCAGATGGAGACGTTGCGTGGAGAGTAATAACATTCATCAGGCAGTGGAAACACGACAACAAGAGGGCCCTCAATTCGGAGATCATGCAGCTGACAATTAGCAGGGACGTTGGAGTTCTTGCTCAGGACATAAAAGGTGCAATGAACATAAAGGACATGCAAGTTGGAGTGGGCACATTGAAGGTTCCCGATACCGACATTTCATTAGAGATAAGGGCAGAATAAATTGGCAATAGGATTATAAACGTTATTGATAGATATTAAGAATGCAAAAGCTTTTGCTTCTGCTGAATTTATAGTGTTTTAATGGCAAGAATGCACACTGGAAAACATGGCAAGTCAAAGTCTAGAAAGCCAGACGTACCTATGGGCACAAGACCAGAGGGACTTGAGCTTAACGACGAACAGATAGTCAGGCTCGTTGTTGACTATGCAAAGCAGGGAATGCACCAGGCGCAGATAGGCCAAAAGCTCAAGACCGAGCACTCTGTACCGTACATAAAGCAGGTCTTCGGAAAGAGGCTCACGAACATACTAAATGAAAATGGCTTCAAGCAGGAGATACCGCAGGACATGATGGACCTTCTTACAAAGGCGATAAACCTAAGGAGGCATATCGAAAGGAACCACAATGACGTCCACAACAAGACAAGCCTTCATAGGGTAGAGGCAAAGATCTGGAGGCTTAGCAATTATTACAAGGACAACGGAAAGCTTCCGAGCGATTGGAAGTATGATCCAGTGAAGGTCGCACTCATAATCAAGAGCTGAATAGATGGCTACGAAATCTGCAGACAAGTGGAAGAACAAGGTGTGGTTCAATGTATACCCGCCAAAGCTCCTAGGAGAGTCTGCAATAGGGGAGATACCTGCAAATGACGAGAAAGGCGTTCTTGGGCGCGTGATAAAGGTCAGCATGTCATGGATAACCCACAGGCCCGAACATTCATTCATGCTCGTCGGGCTGCGTGTCAAGTCCGCAAGCGGAAGCACGGCTAACACAGACATAGATTACATGGAGCAGACGTTCAGCTACATCCACTCTCTTGTGAAGAGGCATTCAAGCGCGATATACACCGTTGACAGCCTTACGGACAAGAATGGAAAGAAATTTGTGCTCAAGCTCCTTGCAGTTACATCAAGCAAGATAAGGACGCCCAAGAAGAAGGCGATAAGGAAGTCGATATCAGATTTCACAAAGGAGTTCTCTGCAGCGCACTCGGTAGACGAGCTGCTTACAGGAATGCTTGACAACAGCTTCCAATCGGAGGCGGTAAAGAGAATAATGAACATAGCGCAAGTTAGCAAGCTCGAACTCAAGAAGATAGAGCTTGCCTGATCCTTTACTTTTGCAGCTACAAAAAGTCAACCGGACTCCTTTACTTAAGGTTCTTCTTCAAAACCTCTTCAAGAACAGCTGCGCCATTGTGCTCGCGGTCCTTTGACGAGTAGAGTATGGTTATGTCGGTGCTTCGTATCATCGCCACAAGCTCTAGCAGGTGCTTGTTTGATGAAAGTTCCTTCAGGTACCTTTTCTTGAACTCGCCCCACTTGTCCGAATTGAAGACAAACCACTGCCTAAGCTCATCGCTCGGAGCTATGTCTTTCATCCAGAGATCTATGTTCGCGGTGCTCCTCTTCACCCCGCGAGGCCAGAGCCTCTCAACGAATACCCGCTTCCCATCGGTTATGCTTGGTTTGTCAAATATCAGCTTTAGGCCAATTAGCATCTAAGCACACGTGTATTTTATCTATATATGCCTATTTAATCATTTTCATCCGGTCCATCAAAATGGCCACTTGCCGTCATCTTTGCAGCGAGGTCTATCCCGTGTAGCTGCAGAGTAAGCCGGAATGAGACTGGTTTATAAACCTTTCCATGCTATGATATAGTTTGCATTAGATTTAGCCTGAGCTAAACCTTGTGCTATGAAAATTCCTGATGGAATTGGATGTAGTCTTGAGTAGTGTAAAGAAGACCCGCAAGAACAATTGCGAAAGTAAGTTTATGACTCCAGTCGATGCTGCTGGAGGATACTGCTATCAGATTTCGACAGCCATGCAAGTCAGCTCAACGGCCTCGTTGGGCGGCGTACGGCTCAGTAACGCGTGGTCAATCTACCGCAGAGAGGGGGATAACCTTGGGAAACTGAGGCTAACACCACATAGGTTAGGGACTCTGGAAAGAATCCTAATTTAAAAAGTTGCAAATTGCAGCATTACTGCTCTGCGATGAGACTGCGTCGGATCAGGCAGATGGCGGGGTAACGGCCCACCATACCTTTGACCCGTATGGGATATGAGAGTAAGAGCCCAGAGAAGGGCACTGAGACAATGGCCCTAGTGCTACGGCATGCAGCAGGCGCGCAAACTCCACAATGCACATACGTGTGATGGGGGGAATCTGAGTGGTTGACTTCGGTTAACCTTTTGCCAAGTTTAGCAAGCTTGGAGAATAAGTGCTGGGTAAGACCGGTGGCAGCCGCCACGGTAATACCGGCGGCACAAGTGGTATTCACAATTATTGGGCTTAAAGCGTTAGTAGCCGGCTGAAACAGTCTTGTGTGAAATGTCGGTGCATGACATCGACACGTGCATAGGATACCTTTCGGCTAGGGAGTGGGAGAGGTCAGGAGTATTCATGGGGTAAGGGTAAAATCTCGTAATCCTATGAAGACTACCGGTGGCGAAGGCGCCTGACCAGAACATATCCGACGGTGAGTGACGAAGGCCAGGAGAACGAATCGGATTAGATACCCGAGTAGCCCTGGCAGTAAATGATGCAGACTCTGGTGTTGCGTTTATCACGAATAAATGCAGTACCGTAGGACAACTGTTAAGTCTGCCGCCTGGGGAGTACGGCCGCAAGGTTGAAACTTAAAGCAATTGGCGGGGGAGCACACAAGGGGTGGATGCTACGGTTCAATTGAATTCAACGTCGGGAACTTTACCTGGAGCGACGGCAGTGTGAAGGTCAGACTAATGATCTTGCCTGACAAGCCGAGAGGTGGTGCATGGCGATCGTCAGTTCGTGGTGTGAACTCTCCGGTTAAGTCCGGTAACGAACGAGATCCTCGTTGACAGTTGCTACTGGTCCAGAGATGGATCAGGCACTCTGTCGAGACCGCCTACGTTTAAGTAGGAGGAAGGAGAGGGCGACGGTACGTCAGTATGCCCCGAATCTCCAGGGCTACACGCGGCATACAGAGGTTGGTACAATGGGTCGCTACCCAGAGATGGGACGCTAATCCCCTAAAACCAATCTAGGTCTGAATTGAGGGTTGAAACTCACCCTCATGAAACTGGAATCCCTAGTAATCGCGTGTCACCAACGCGCGGTGAATATGTCCCCGCTCCTTGCACACACCGCCTGCCAAGTCATCCAAGTGGGGCCTTAGTGACGCAGCATCCTCGTGATGCTTTCGAACTAAGGTTCCGTGAGGGGGGCTAAGGCATAACAAGGTATCCGTAGGGGAACCTGTGGATAGATCACCTCAAAACTTTACGAAGTTTTGGATCAATAAAATAAAATTAGTGTGCGTTAAAGTTGCAAAAGTATTGCGTGTCTTCTCACTAAAACCTCAAGACTACATCCTTCTTTTTATTTGACCCCTAGCTTTGCTGCCGCGCAGCAAGGATTTAATACTGCTCTGAAGGTATCTATTCATATACGGGAAGACCATGAAGACCAAGCTGACTTCGCACATGTGCTATATGGCTGGACTCTACAGCAAGGCCGCCAAGCAGGAGAAGAATTTTGTCTCTGTGAATACTAGCATCGAAGAACTCAAAGACCGTTTTGTTGAGCTATCCGTAAAGGAGCTTGGAATACTACCAAACAAGATAATCTTCGGACGTGGATCTGAGAGAAGCGTGGGATTCTATCATTCAAGGGTGGCAAAGCAGCTAATCGACATTACAAATAGGGAGACATACATCTTCAAGGTTCCCAATGAACTCTCAAGCAGCTACGTTGCAGGCATGTTTGATGCATCAGGTCACTTCAGTGCCGGCGGACTTGAGATAAGACATGTAACGCCAAAAGATGCGATGATGCTGGAGAACCTTAGCATACACACCAAAGGAGACAAGGTGCTCAACATAGGGAGGTTCATGGAACTGATAAAAGGCAGGAGCATAGTGCTGGACAGACTGAAGCTCCGCAGTGACTAAGCTATCCGTAAGCAGATGGATCAGAGATACTGCCCTATTCCTTGCTCCGGAGGCGGCCTCAATGACATTTGCATATCTATCTTAAGTGCAAACTCAAGGAGATTTGCCTGCACATCTGTGAACCCATGCTCGCCATAATTCTTTGCCGCACTTAGCAGCGGGTCAAGTGTCTCTGCGTGCGAATGACTAAGATCCCTGGATATTGCCGCTGCCTTTGACCTGAACCATAATGCAGTGTCAAGATAATCTGCCTCGACCTTTCCGCTGAATACGGCATTGTCAAGGTGCGTTGCAGTGTCAAGACATCCTTCGAATGCGAGTTCAAGGAGCTTGTGCTGATTCATAGCGCCTTCTTGGGTGCCTTTGGCCATGCCCATTGTAGTCTCCACAAGCCAGCTCATTAGGCTTTCTGCGCCACCTATCTTTGAATTTAAGTATTTGTCAACCGATTCTAGCACAAGATCAAATGCGCCATCATAATTGCCCATCTCAACCATAAGCGACACGGCGGCCTTCTTCATGTTTACTGCCTGGTTGGCTGAGGACGAGGCCAAATCGGCATTTATCTTGTCCTGAATGCCAAAACCATTGATTATCTGCTTTAATTCATTGTACCGTGGAACCAGTTTTTCCTTTGCCTCCTTCTCTGCATCTTTTATCTCGGATTCAGAAGTTGAGCGCTCCTGGGACCCTTCTGGAAGCTTTGCGAGGTCTACCTTTCTCTGCTCCAGTTCCTTGGAGACTAAAACAACCTTGCCATGAAGGTCTTTATACTCTGCTAGAAGAGCTGATCTGGATTCGTCATCTGCTGCGCCGTGGAGGGATTTTGCTGCCGTGAACGCCACTGTTTCAAGCTGCCCGGCCCTCTCTGTAAATACATGGATTGCCTCCTTTCTTAGGTGATTTGCCTCCATCTCCTTTCCACTCTCCGCAAGATGGTGTGCGAGTGCGCTCACATCGTTAAAAGATGCAAGCAGTTCGTTTGGGGCAAGGGCGCTTAAAGTTACATCCTTCAACCTGTTGCGATAAATATCAATAAGATCTGAACGTATCCTGTTGCCTTCCACTACACTCTCTACCACTCTGCTAACTGGCTTTCTAGCCGGACCGCCTGACTTTTCTAGACCCATAATACCAAGAATAATCACTGTTAATTGATTTAAAAGCATTTTCTACAACTTGCTGCGGCAATTGACCAATGTATATATAATTTCCATGTAAGATTTTTCCATGGAACCCATATTCATAACATCAAATAAAAACAAGTTAGGAGAGGCCCGCGCCATTCTGGGATTTAGTATAAAGCACAGGTCGATTGACATCGAAGAGATGCAGTCTATTTACGCCAGTGAAGTTGCCAGGGGCAAAGCCAAGGCTGCATATGAGAAATTGCATACGCCAGTCATAGTGGAAGATACTGGGCTGCACATAGAAGGGCTTGGGGGATTTCCTGGTGCGCTGGTCAAGTGGATGATAGAAGGACTTGGTTATGAAAATATGTGCAGGGTTGTTGACCTTTGCAAGAGCAGGGATGCCTATGCCGAGACGTGCGTCGCATATTACGACGGAAAGAAGATGCGCGTATTCGAAGGAAAGATTAACGGATCGATATCCAAAACGCCGCTGGGCAGCAACAACTTTGGATGGGACTGCATATTCATACCTGATGGATTTGCCAAGACATTTGCGCAGATGCGCCCTTCTGAGAAGAATTCCGTCTCAATGAG
Source organism: Microcaldota archaeon (assembly GCA_027449585.1). Lineage (GTDB taxonomy): Archaea > Micrarchaeota > Micrarchaeia > Micrarchaeales > CABMGC01 > JAJZNA01. The sequence goes on from DAIDLJ010000011.1 coordinate 10,325, forward strand.
AAGAGAGGCATTTGCCAAACTTGGCAGATTCATGGCATCACACCGATGAACCGGGTTTTTATAATTTGGGTGAGAGTTACCATCGTGATGCTTTGCTACCGGAATGGCTCTCGATTAAACCTGCTTCTACAAAGAAATATGACGGGATAAAGAATACTGTAAAATCGCTTGGCCTTCACACGGTGTGTGCAGAGGCCCACTGCCCGAATATAAGCGAATGCTGGAGCGGCGGCACTGCAACATTCATGGTTCTCGGAGAACTATGCACACGAGGATGCACTTTCTGCGCAGTCCACAAAAGCGCAAAGGGCGCTGCGCTTGATCTTGGAGAGCCTGGCAAACTTGCCATGGCGATAAAAGAATGGGGACTTAGTTATGTTGTAATAACCTCGGTTGCGCGTGATGACCTTCCAGACCAGGGATCGATGCACTTTGCCGATTGCATATCGGAGGTGAAAAAAATGAATCCTAACACGCTTGTGGAGGTGCTAATACCAGATTTCCAGGGAAATGCAGGATTGCTAAGCAACATAATAAAGGCCCATCCGGATGTCATAGGCCATAATATAGAGACGGTTGAGAGGATATCTGTGCGGGCACGTGACAGGAGGGCGAATTATGCGCAGTCTCTTGCACTCCTAAGAAAGTCTAAGGAGCTTGACCGGAGCATATACACTAAATCTGCTATGATGTTGGGACTTGGAGAATCTGAAGATGAGGTAATAAAGGCGATGGAGGATCTCCGCGCGTCCGAAGTGGACTTTCTTGCCATAGGGCAATACCTAAGGCCAAGCCAGCACCATCTTGCAGTAAGCGAGTACATAAAGCCGGAGATATTCGATTCACTTCGTGAGAAGGGAATGAGGATGGGCTTTAAGTATGTGGCTTCTGGGCCGTTTGTCAGGAGCTCGTATAAGGCAGGGGAATTCTTCATAGGATCGATGATAAAGGCAGGAAAATAATTCTATTTTTATCTTGAGAAGTTCCAATCACTGGATGAATAAGTCTTGCGAAGCTCGCTGGCCCTTCTTGCCTCTGAAGAGCTAATGACCCCGATACCATAATCCCTGAATTCTGTCATGCCAAACATTATGGCGTCATAGAGCTCCTGGAAGGACACGCCTCTTTCAGCGTAGACTGATGTTACGCGTTCCTCAACGCTTTTTATCATCTTGTCAGATATCTTCTCCTTGCTTACGTTGAGATAAGAGAACATCTTTGAAACGTCGGTCTTGTATAGTATTGTCCCGTGTTGCAGAAGAATGCCTTCCCTCCTCGTCTGGGCATTTCCAGAGATCTTCTTGCCATTTATCACTATATCATTTATCGGGGCGAACTGTGCATCTATCTTCAGTCTCTTTAGTCCATTAATTATTCTACCGCATATCATGCGATAGCTCTCCCATATGCTTTTTGGAAACAGGTTCTCCTGCCCGATTATGCTGTAAGTAAGCTCTCCGTCATAATCATGATATACTGCCCCTCCGCCAGTTATCCTTCTTACGAAGTCTATCCCGTCTGATCTGCACTTCTCTATGTTGACCTCGTCTTCCATGCTCTGGAACCTGCCTATTGATACCGCGCTTGGCTTCCATCTGTAGAATCTTATTGTCGGACTGGATCTTTCGTCCTTTATGTGCTCAAGTATCGACTCGTCTATGGCCATGTTGTCATATGCATCATGCTCCTCAAGCTGTATGACTCTCCAGTTCGTCATTTCATCGCCATCTTTAGCGCCTTTGCAATTGACTCTGCCGTTACCCCTACAAGGATTATGTCGCGGCCATCAAAGAAGGACTGCAGCCTTGATGACATCTCCTGTTCGCTGGCCTTTGCGCTTATGCCGACAAGAGTCCTTTCTATCTCCAAAATGGACTCCTCTGGATGGATGAAGAAGTCGCCAAGTATCTGCACCGAGTCTATGCTGTCCCAGTAAGTCACTTTTACGGATATGAGCTTTCCGCCTGGAACCTTGAGCTTAGCAGTCCCGTACAGAAGAGCACCTTAGCTTATCACTACCCTGTCTGGCAGTATGTCGGTTATCCTATCTACTCCGTAGGTAACAGGATTCCCAAAGCTTGTGTTTATCAGTATCTTTCCGTGTCTGACATCAACCTTTGATATCCTCCCTATTAAGGCGCCAAGCTCGTTTACGACCTGCTTGTCCTTAAGCCGCTTTGAGAGCAGTACCTGCCTCCTTAGGAATCCGGCCCCTACAGATATCCCTATTCCGAAGACTATTGCAAGGAGCGTGAACTCCAGAAGCTGGCCGAAGTATATCTGGCCGTTTAGCCACTCTGTGAATGAGTATAAGAGGACCCAGAGAATGAGGGATGATCCCATATATATTCCGTACTTGAAAGTCCTAAAGACGTGCCTTGTCGCCCTGACGTCGATCACTCTCCCTATAAGAAATAGCAGCATAGCTATTGGAAGGACTATTAGAAATCCTTCTATTGAATTAGCAACGGCCAATGCCTGCACCCCAGTTATCTTCATCGATGACGTATAATTTCCATAGGCTATGAACAGGCCGGCGACCAAAAAAAGCAGGCAGCTAAGGTAGAAGGCAAAGCTCATCCTGTCCGCGCTAAAGCCAAAGCCCTTGAAAGAGTTTATGAAGGCATCCTCAAGTCCGAATCCTTTTATCAGCAGGTAAAGACCTATTAGGCCTACGGGAAGCTGCCAGCCGGTGCCTACGGCGTAGCTTATTGCGAAAAGCAGCAACAGGACAGCTGGAAGGCCGAAGACGATTCTTGCATAATGTGGCTCCTTGAGCTTCTCAAGAACGGTGAAGTACGTGTTCTCGAGATTCTCTGCCTGCTTGAGCGTGACTACCTGCACGCTGTTTATCTTGAGTCTTGATTCGACTATCGGAAACACCCTCTGGTCACTTGCGCCATCGGTTATTAGCACGCATGCGTCGCTCTTGTTTGATTCGAGCACTAGCTCTAGCTGCCGTGCGATCTCCCTATCGGCATGGTATCCTTCAAGCTCAGAGCCTGTGATGGTTGCCACATTTACAAGATATCCCTCATCCTTGAGCTTGTCGTGAAACTTCACGGCATAGAACATGGTGTTAGAGTCGGGATCCTGCGGATCGGCAAGCGCTAGCTCCTTTGCGGCATTGAGTATCTGCGACCTGCCAGTGAGCGGACCACTTATCTTGGTCTTGCGGTAGAGGTCGTTGTCCACATCTATTGCAAGAACCAGAAGTCTATCTTCCTTGTCCTTACTGCCGCTTTTAGTAATAGCCATCCTTATCCAGATAGAAGTAGTAATTTAAGGTTTATATTACTTATAGGAGGATTCGGCATCCACGTCGGTTTTTGGAGATTAAGTATTAAAAGGTATATTAACAATCGGATAGTGTTAATATGATGAAACTGCTTCTAAAAGGGTACATAAAACTTTACCACGAGTTCATGTCTCAGCGCAAGTACGACAGGGCAACTTTTCTGGCGTACAAGAAGCAGCTTGGCGACGACAAAGTGGCGGAGGCAGCAAGAAAGTGGTACGACCAGCTGCTTGAGTCGAGATCAACAAACGTGGCCTGCGCGGTGGCCATAAAGTTCAACCTTCCGCCAGACTATCTCAGATACGCAATTGCCGAGGAGCTTAGGCTCAAGGCAAACGACGTTGAGGAAGCAGCGTATAAGTTCATGCAGGATGCGATAGAGCTAAGGGCGCAGGCAAAGGAGATAGAGCAGGGATCCGCGCTCAACGACGCCTCCAAGGATGGATTTAGGTTCGAGAAGGATGACGTGCATGCACTGCACAGCACCGGAGAGAGATTTATCGCAGAAGCAATAGAGAGCGGCTCATTCTTTAAGGACATGAAGAGCGGGAAGAGATTCGGACTTGAGGAGGACGTATTCTACAGGATAGGGCTTGCAATTTTTGAAAACGAACTAATACTTGGCAACAAGAAGCACGCCGACCTTATAGCAAAGAGCTACAAGATAAGCGATGAAGACAAAAGGATCGCCATAGAGTCAGTAAAGAGCAGGGAGAGCAATAACAGGAGTAATGGAGCCTAATCTTTGCTGCTAGGGCAAAATCTTCATAAAGCGCCTGGAAAAACTGCAGCCAAAAAGCAATTTATATCATTCCCAAAAAGGCAGCAGCATAAAATGAGTTAATTATGGCTACTGTTCCTTGAATTCAAGGCCATAGTCGTTCTTGAGCCTCTTTGCATCTATCTTCGTGGGCGAGAGGTCCACTGCGGACTCGAATCTCTTGTTCTTGGGGAAGAGTATGAAGTCGCGTATGTTGTCAGAGCCGCCTAGCAGTGCGCATATCCTGTCAAGGCCGAGGCCCATTCCGCCCTCAACCGGCGTGCCGTAGGAGAGCGCCTCTATGAAGAAGCCGAAGTTCTTCTCTATAAGGGCGTCATCCATGCCGAACATCTTCATTATCTTCCTCTGCAGTTTTGGGTCATTTATCCTTATGGCGCCGCTGCCAAGCTCGGTGCCGTTGAGCACTAGATCATACTGCCTTCCTACTACCTTCTCCGGAGCATTATCAAGGAACCCTATGGTAGATTCTGTGGGGCAGGTGAACGGATTGTGTGCCGGAACGACCTTCCCAGAGACCTCATTTATCTCAAATAGCGGGAACTCTTCAACCCACAGGAATGAGTACTCGGAGTTGTACACTCCAATCTTGTCTCCCATTGTCTTCCTTATCCTTCCAAGGGCGTCAAGGAGTATCTTCTCGGAGAGGTCTGCGCCTATGACTATGATATCGCCATCCTTGGCGTCAAGCTTCTTTCTTATGGAGTCTTCGCAGTTCTTGAGGGACTCAGCTATGCTTTCGGGCTCCGAGTGTATCGCTCCGTCTTTCACATAAAGCCAGGTCAGGCCGCGCAGGCCGAAAAGCTTGGCAAGGTCTATCATCCTGAGCATGTAGTTCTTGTCAAGCCTTGCAGAGCCTGTACCGAACTGGGCATCAAAGGATATGGCTTTTATGTGGCCGCTGGTGTCAGCAACGCGCCTTAGTATGTTATACTGGGTATTTGCGAGCTCCTTGGTTATGTCTATTATCTTATTGCCGAACCTAAGATCGGGCTTGTCGCTTCCATACATCCTTACCGCATCAACGTATTTCATCCTTGCAAAAGGCGTCTTGAGCGGCCTTGATAAGACCTCCTTGAACACTCTTGTGAACATGCGCTCGACTGTCTCCTGTATGTAACGCTCATCCTTGAATGAGACCTCAAGATCTATCTGTGTGTGCTCAAGCTGCCTGTCCTCCCTTGGATCCTCGTCCCTGAAACATCGCGCTATCTGGAAGTACCTGTCAACTCCGGCTACCATCAATATTTGCTTGTATATTTGCGGGGATTGCGCAAGAGCGTAGAAGCTGCCCTTGGATATCCTTGAGGGCACGAGAAGGGTTCTTGAGCCTGTCTCATAGTTGTCCTTGACTAAATAGGGGGTCTCAAGCTCTAGGAAGCTGTTCTCCCAGAAGAATTTTCTAACTGTCTTAGTTATCCTATCCCTGAAGAGAACATTTGCCATCATGCCCTTCCTTCTCAGGTCCAGATACCGGTATTTTAGCCTGAGATCCTCATTTGCAAGGAACTTCTCCTTCTCTTCTATGAGTTCGAATGGCGGCACAGAGGATTGGCTTATCACATCGATTGAATTTACGTAAAGTTCAACCTTGCCAGTAGGATTCGCAGAATCTATCGTGTCTGGCGCTCTCTTCTCAACAGTTCCGTTTACAGATATAACAAATTCTTTTCCGAGTCTGTCTGCCTTTTCCTTTGCCTCTTTCTCAAAGACGAGCTGGGTTGAGCCGTGCATGTCGGCAAGATCTATGAACAGCTTTCCTCCGTGGTCCCTTATGTACCTGCACCAGCCCTGAAGCGTGACCTCTTTTCCTATGTGCTCCTCGCTTATGGCGCCGCAGTTAAGCTCCATTAAAAATCAGATAAAGACTGTCCTGACTAATTATTTAAGCCTTATCTTTGAGTATCTCGGCGAGACGCTCAGATATGTATTTTGGATTGACCTTGTGCTTCTTTAGCACCATGCCCACTATGAAATTGAAGGCCTTGCTGTTGCTCTTGTACTCTTTGACAAGATCTGGCCGTTGCGATACTATCGCATTTATTTCCCTGTCTATCTCTTCTGTCTTCACGGTACTTCCTTCCACAGAAAATTCGCGGTTCTCCTGCAACGCCTTGATAGCATCCTCGTTAAGCAGAAGCCCCTTGTCAAGATATGAAAGCATCTTGTCGAAGTTCTGCTCTGAGATAGTAATTGCCCCCTGTCTCTTTAGAAGCTCTATGGCGTTGAGCACGGTGTCACTCTTGCTTCCCTTGATGCCGTGAAGTATGAGCTCGAGAGATTTCTTATCAAACATTGTCAACTCTTTTAATGTAACCTGATTGAACCCATATTTTACTGAAAGTTCCTTTGCCACTTCGCTTGCTATTATGACATTTGGTGTCTGCACGTTGCCGGTCGGATAAACCGCAAGATCTGGCTCGTATATGAAGCCATATTCCTCATCGCTCTCCTTCTCTCTTGACGAGACTGTCGACATGGTCTCTGCGTTGTATGACCTCGTCTCCTTCCGTATCTTTTGGTTGGCAGATATAAGTTCGGTCTGCCGTTTCACCTCAAATCTTTCTGCGTCCACCAAGTTCTTTATTCCGGTCACGTTCTTTATCTCCACGCGCACATCAGACAAAGATATGTTTAGGTCTGCCTTCATCTCCTTGGTGATGTCAACTCCTGCATAGTACAATATGCTTCGCAGCTCGTTGAAGAACAACCTAAGTTCATCCTCTGTCTCTATGTCTGGCTCAGTCACTATCTCATTGAGAGGTATTCCGGACCGGTTGAAATCAAGAAGCGAATATTCATCCTCACGTATTATCTTTGCCGGATCCTCTTCAAGCTGCACCCTCCTTATCCTTATCTTCTTATGGCCTATGTCAACGTATCCATCATGCCCTACTGCGCCGTCAAGTTGTGTTATCTGGTAGGACTTTGGCAAATCAGGATAGAAATACACCTTCCTGAGGAAATATGTCTCTGGATTTATCTTGCAATGCAGCGCCTTAGCAACAGTGAGCGCGGATTTGAGCGCATCTTCATTGAGCATCGGCTTGGATCCAGGAAATCCTAGGCAAATAGGGCATATCGCCGTGTTTGGCTCCTCTGCATCCGCACTGCAACTGCAGAAGAGTTTCGACCTTGTTGGCAGAGCTACGTGAACTTCCAACCCTATCTTCATAACGCACCAACCTCGTACTTGAACTTGTATTTGAAAGACTTCTCCCATTCCGCTACCACATCAAGAATCGCATAGTCATTGAAGTGGTTGGTGACGAGCTGCGTTCCTACAGGCATGCCGCCGATATAATCTGATGGGAAAGATATGTGTGGAAGGCCTGCAAGGTTTGGCGGTATGGTAAGGTAGTCTATCTTGTAAGCCGTAACAGGATCCATCTCCATGGCTTCTTCCACCTTAGGCACTTTTATCGGCATTGATGGAGATATTATGAACGCATCCTTGAGGACATCATTGAGCGTGGCTATGAGCATGGCCCTAAGCCTAAGCGCCTTCTCATAATACCTGCTCTTAACGCTCGCACTCCTTACGAATGTGCCAAGAACAACCCTTCTCTTGGCCTCAATGCCGAAGCTTGACCTTGCCTCAGTGAAGAAGTCGTTGTACGGCTTTGAGAAGTCGCCGACTTTGAGGCCGTACTTGAATCCGGTGTATTTTGCAAGGTTTGTAGAAGCCTCGGCCATGGATATTATATAATATGCCGGTATTGCCTTCTCTATGAATGGGATGCTTTTGTGCTCTACAGAGTAGCCCATGCCCTCGAATTTTGATATGACGCGGTCAAATGAGCCCAGTATTTCAGAATCTATCCCATTGACAAGCTGGTCTATTATCACGAGCTTTTTCTTGTTCAGGCTAGATACCCCATGGTCTACGCAGGTAGTATCATAATTGTCGCTTCCTTTCATCTTATCGAACACGTAGCGCGCGTCAGAAGCGCTTCTTGCCATCACGCCTATCTTGTCAAGAGAGTTGGCATAATCTATTAGGCCATATCGTGACACAGTGCCATACGAAGGCGTAAACCCAACAACTCCGCAAAAAGACGATGGTGAGGATATAGATCCACCAGTAGATTCGGCAATTGAAACATGATGCTTCAGTATTGCTGTTGCAACCGCAGAACCGGAGCTTGAACCCCCGGCGACGTACCTTTCATCAAATGGGTTTAATGGGTGTTCGGGGCAGTTTATCCCAAATGTGCCAAAGCCAAATTCATCCATCTTTGTCTTTCCCAAAAATCCGAATTCGTCAGTAGGAAGGCGGTCAACTGCAGTCGCATTGAATGGTGGCAAATAACCGCTAAGTATCTTGGATGAAGCAGTTGACTCGACGTCCTTGACGCATATGTTGTCCTTTACACTAAATGGAAGGCCGGAGCTTATGTCCTGATTTATGTTGCTAAACATTCTGAACTTCTGGTTGAGCTCGCCTACCTTCTTGACCAGTTCGGAATAGTAGTTATCAGGTTTCTGGCTCTTTGCAAACTCACTTATGCTCTGGTTCATATTTTAGGACCCACTATGAAGAATCGGTATATCTTTGAATTCTTCAGGAGCTTACCGGTCTCTTTGAAGTGCTCGACAGCATCCTTGCGGTATCTTGGCGGCACCTTTATTGGCTGATACGCAGGCGCGAAGTCATCGCATTTGGCATCGGATAGAGTATTGAAGTATTCGATGATATTGTCTATGTCCTTTTTTATCTGGGCTTTCTCTTCTGGTGCAAGACTGAGCCTGCAGGTCTTAAGCAGCCTGTCAAATTCATTTTCATCCATCAAAATCCCGAAAATAAAGGCTCTTCTAGATAAAAGACTGCATCAAGCTTTATAAAGTTAGTTTGCAATAACCTTCTGTGCCAAGGTTGCAGAATCCGGTTAATGCGCCGGTCTTGAGTTTACCTCAAGAGCTGATCTCGTGATGCAAAAAGCAAACCGGTTCCTCGCAAGGGGAGTTAGGGTTCAAATCCCTACCTTGGCGAATGTTCATTCTATCGATGACATAAAACTTCTTGTCGTCGTAGTTAGTAATTTGAACCCGTCCATCTTGGCATATACTTATTACCTGAACTTTATCGATACGTGCCGCTCTACCAAGAAATCACACTTGTAATCCGTCTTCCTCTGCCTTTTCTAACTTCTTGTTAGGATTAAACGTCCATATAAATCCCTTCCTGGTTTCGAGTATCAGCCCGCGCTTTTCCATATAATCTAGCGCAAAATTTAGCGTAGAACGCATTACTCCGGTCGACAATCTTGCAAGTATCTGATTCCTGCTTAATGGGATGTTTGCCTTCTTTACTACATCCTCTATTGCAAGTATGGTCTTAAGTGTCGGGTAGTGTATTATATCTTTTTGCATCTGCATAAGATTATAACCTAATAAATATATACCCTAATAGATATATAGGTCTTTTGATTAGTGTACTCCAAAACTATATGCATCATTGGATAACTAGTAGACTGGTGCGAGCCAATAACAAGGATTATATTATCATTTAATTAAATTGAAACGAAACATATGCTTAATATTGGACTGACTAAGGTGTTTTCACGCCGTTCCTCTTTTATATTGGTATTGGCAAATCTTGTGCCATTGATTGAAATTCTTTTTTTTGGTTTGAATCTATCTGCACTTATGCTTATTTATTGGATAGAGGCCTGCTGGATAATCCTATTTAACCTACCAAAGATGCTTATGATAAGCGTTCACAGCAAAAATATAGCAAATCCGCTTATGCCGACTATGATTATATATGCGGTAGTTGGCTATGGATTATTCATTGCATTCCAATTAGTATTGTTACTTATGCTTTTCGGACCGCCTAAAGGCGCAATAATATTGCCGGCTATTATATTATTATTGAGTTACTGCTTCTCATTTTTTGATGACTTCTTCTTAAAACGCATTTATAAAACTCGGGATTTGGACGAACAGAAGAATCAGCCTTATGATAGCGTTGTGGTAGTGCAAACAGAGATTATGTTAAGCGCAGTGATAGTAAAACTTTTAGGCGCCCCAATGGCTGCTATTATTCTGCTACTTGTTGTTAAGGTAATATTAGATCTAAATGCGCGCTTTTTAAAAGACGATGGCTATGGCGGTACAAAGACCGAATTAGAAAATTTAGCAAAACAATTGGATCGGGATGTAGCATACGAAATAATATTGGGGGCTGTGATGAGCAAGAAATATTCGGATCGAAAACCACTCTTTAATAAGATTAATTTATTTTTGAACAGACTAAGTATTGAGGCCAGAGATAGTTATTTTAACGGGGTAGAAGAGAACAGCATAAATAGTGTAGGCAGCATGGAAAGCGAAACGGCAGTTGTCGGACCATTTATCAGTGATGTTATGCTTGGAGAGAAAGAAATTGACTTCATAAAGTTAATACCCGCTGGTGCGCTTGAGGCATATTTTCTGGCAATAAGGCAGACTGGGGAGATAGACATGCTAAACAACATAAAAATAGCGGAATTTGTAAATGGAATAGGAAGCGACGCAGCAGAAAGCTACTTTACCAGTATGAATTCGAAACAAGACGTAGAGATATTATCTAGTAATAAAGTTCTCTCGATTACAGTTATGGAATTTGCTAGGGAGCTGGATGGAAAGGCACGTGGATATTTTGATACTCTAGTAAAGAATCCAAAGAAATTGGACTTTTTTACAAGTGAACAGGTGGTAAATCCAAAGACACTTGAGGTAGTTAAGGCAATGATACCTTCAGATGCATGGGAATATTTTAGTAAGATATGATTGGACCTAATCAGGAACTCAGGTTAACATAATTGTCTGGACTTGGTGGCATGTTATTGAAGACGCAGGAATTAGCATCCCTGTATGCCTTTGGTATGATTATATTGCTCTGGTTTACCCCATATTTTGCAAAATAGGCCAGCACTTGCGGATCCATGTGGTTAAACATTGAGTCTAATACCTGTGAAAATCCACCGGATGTGAATGAAAACTTGGATAGGACCATATCAAAAGTATATTCGTGATTTGACTGGTTTGCATACCCTATTAGCTGCCCTGCCTTAACGACTGAACCCACCTGCAATCCGCTTAGCAAGTCCATGTGGAAGAATACCATGGTCCAGATCCCGGGTGTAGGATATCCGGCTATTGTTGCGCCGCTTGTGGCATCGGCTATCCATACTTGGTGCCCTATTGGGGTGTGCTCAGCGGTAATTGAGGTTATAGTGCCATTGAACGGAGCGAATTCTTCAATTTTGCCTGTAGTGAAGGCATATGCTGCAGTAGGAGTGAAATAATGCTTCATTGATCTGTTAGTCTCAAGCGATCCATTCACATCATAACCGCTGTAATCGTGGCCAACGCAGCTTCTGAACTTGCTAATCTGTGATATCTGTTATAGATTGACTGGAGAAGCAACTATGAATTGGTCTGCACTTGGCGTCCGGCCCGCCGTAGTGGTTGGATTGATGGTCGTTACATTTGTATACGGTGTTGATTGGGCGCCGGAGGAATTGCCGGCCGTTTGGTTTGCATTGTACTGATTCTGATTTGACGCCTGCGCAGACTTATTTCCTGATGGGTTACCAGTTCCCAGGTTTCCTGCGAATAAATAAAAGGCAGCCAGTATGACCACTAGCGCAACCGCTGCAAGTCCCAACCTATTCATGGATTAATAGTCTCTTGTGCAGTTTTTGAACCTTGCTTTTGGACAGATTGCTGACAGGAAGGCAAGGATTATTGGTTGCGTAGACTTACAGACAACACTTTTAACCTTTATTGGAAGAGGGATATTGATATGTTGCTGAAATTTGGGCGCAGTAAGCCAATCAAACAGGAATTACGAGAGGTTTACATGGACAAACTGATAGAAGAGACTTACGTGAAAGCGATAGAGGTTCTTAGGAATAATTCTACAGAAAAAGGGATAAAGGCTGCAGACGTAGGATACAATCAGATATGGGCCCGGGACTCCTTTATCACATTTATAGGATCCAACATGATTGAAGATCCAGTTCTCTTGAAGGCCGCAAAGAATACTCTTCTTACGTTAGGAAGGTCAAAATCAAAGCTTGGGCAGATATTAATAAATTATGAGCTGGACCTCAAAGAACCCAGATCCTTCCATGCTGGTGGTGCGGATGCGTCCTTGTGGTACATAATCGGGCTGGCCAATTTATATGATGTGACAAAGGATAAAGGGCTTCTTGGTGAAGCGCTTGACCATGCAATGGCAGCATATAAGTGGGTAAGATACCAGGATACACGAAACATACTCTTAATAGACAGCCAGCCGGCAGCTGACTGGATGGACAATACTGTCGAAAGAGCTGAGATAACACTCTATAACAATGTACTTATGCTGGCCGCAACAAAATGCATAAACAGGCTCTGTGATATTTCAGGAAAGCATTTGGAGCACAATGTCAAGCTAGAATATGATGAACTTAAGGGCCAGTTCGATAGAATGTTCAATCCTACAGATGAAGCCAGGAAGAGCGGCTATTGGCCCCATATAGGCGATAGCGAAAAAGACATTTTTACAGATCCTCCAAAGGGGAAGATGAGGTTTTATCCGCAATTCATAGCCTTTAACCGCGTTGACATGCATTTTGATTCCTTTTCAAACTTTATGGCAGTTGTGTTTGGCATAAGTGACAGGGAGAAATCAAGGGACATAATAGAATATTCAAATGAAAACAATATTTCAAAGCCATACCCTGTGAAGACCATACATCCGATTTACAAAAAGGGAGACAAGTACTTTGACTATGATTATAATAAATTAAAACCGGCACGCTGGAGAAATGATTCATATCGCTACCATAATGGGGGCATTTGGCCGTTTGTTGGAGGATTTTATGTTCTTTCCCTTAAGGAGACAAATAGCGACAGGTTCAAGGAGGAACTATTCAACCTTGCAAGAGCCAACTCCCTTGTAGGAAAGACCTTTTATGGCGAAGAATGCACTAGAGGCTTTAATGAGTGGATAGATGGAAAAACCGGTGAGCTTGGAGGCCAGGATGGCCAATCATGGAGCGCAGGCATGTTCATTGCAGCTTACATGGCGTACAAAGGAAAGGATCCGTTCGCATTCCTCAAGAATTAAGCAGCTAATTGTAAAAGTTATTAATCCTGAACATTCAATTATTTCTGGTTGAATGGATAGAATAAGAATACCTAAAGGCGCCAAGATGGTCTTTCATGGTATGCGCGTGAATGTTTACCATGCCAAAATAAAACTGCTTAACGGAACTTACAAGACCTTTGAGATGACGGAAAGGCCCGATAGCGTAGTGATAATACCGGTATTCGAAAAGAGGATAATGGCCATAAATGAATGGTACCCAATCTCAAAGAAGTGGGTTCATTGCCTTCCGGCAGGTGCAGTAGATGAAGGAGAGCACCCTAAAGAAGCCGCAAAGAGAGAGCTGCAGGAAGAGACAGGACTGTTCTCAAATGATATAAAACTCCTATTTCATACTGGCACATCAAAGAGCATGCAGGGAGAGGACTATGTCTTCATAGCAAAGAACTGCGTCATGAAGGGAAAGATAAACCACGATCCTGCCGAGGAGATACGGCCTTTGCTTGTTGATTTTGACAGATTCATAGATATAGCAAAAAAGAGCCTGAATGGAAATGCTGGAAAGCGTTTCTATGAAATTACAAATACACCGTCAAAGCGGAAGGCTCTTCGCAATAGACTCTTCTCCTAGTTATCTGCTCATGGCAGTGATTTTGGCAGCGGCGAGATAGTCCTGGCTCTTAAGTACATTAACATCGCTATCCATTATGGCGTTGTTTAGCTTGCTTTCTGATATAAGTCTTATGTCGCTTATGTGTAACGCAGTTGCTGCTATCTCTATGTCTGGAAGGACGTCCCTTATGCCTCTTGCTTGTATGAAATATGAATCGAACATGCCAACATTATCAGAATATCTTCGTATCAGGTCAAGGTACATAGTCTTGCTTGGCTTTACGAGCGTGAGTATGTGCCTTCCTGTGTCTGCAAGTATATCCAAGTTGCTAAGGTCTATGAGTCTTATATCCAAACTAGCGCCTATCGACCTTGCAAACGGGCTAATGGAGGCCGCTTGAACATCGCAGTTGATTCTACTTTCAAGCTCCTTCCTGTCTGCGAACCTATTGACCTTGAATTGAGAGACAAGATATTTATCAATCTGCGCACTGGTCTTTGCCCTGCCGTTGATTGCAGCTTCAACTAGCCCCATTGCACCGCAGTCAGTGTGAGGCGCTATGACTATACTCTTTATCGGATGCTCTATTGATAGCTGCTTTACGGTGTTGAGAACTGTTAAGACGTTTGCTCCGGCATTTCTGACAAAAACCGTACTTCCGTCATTATACTCGGAGTCTAGAAAAGCACTTAGCCTTCTGTCCATGCATGATA
>DAIDLJ010000012.1 GCA_027449585.1 Microcaldota archaeon
GTACAGCTTATTTATTTTTGACTGGGATGGGACGCTGGCAACTTCTACAACACTAGTTAAAGCAGCCAGACTGCTCCAGACAAGATACAAGATAGAAACCATTGACAAGCAGGATTGGAAAAGCAGCGAAAGCAAGGCCAAGATAGAAGAAGCAGTGAAGATAAATCGCTTTTATGCGATGATATACGAGCTATATTCTACATTTTACAGACCGCAATTGAAACCCGGTGCCCTGGATTTATTGAAATTGCTCAAGAAAAAAGGGAAGAAGATTGCAATATTCAGCGACGCCAACAAGCATAGGCTTTTCATAGAAACCAAAAGACTTGGCGTAGACAAGTATGTTGACTTTTCTCTAAGTGCTGCAAGCATTAAAAAGTACAAGCCAAATCCCATAGGAATAAAGGAGATAGTCAGGAGATTGGGAGGAAAAAACAAGCAGAGCCTTTACATAGGGGATATGGCAGTTGACGTGTACGTAGCCAGGTTTGCCGGGATAGACTCCTGCGCTGTGAGTGACGGAGTTGACCCGCAAGACGTGCTGGAACGGGTAGGCCCTAACCATCTTGTAAAGAACCTTAAGGCACTTGCCGTGGCTAGATAAGTACTTTTCGACTGTCAAATTGGCATTTGACCGATAGCTTTATAAATGAAGGCACATATATCTTATTGAAGTAGGAAAGCGGAAATCGCTAATTCTACAGAGGAAAATAGAATGCCAAGAGACTTTGGAAACGGACACGACGGAGAAGGAAGAGGAGGAGATAGGAGAGGAGGCGGAAGAGGCCTTAACCCTAATTATTTCCTGCCAAAACCTGTAAAGGTCGGAGATGAAGTGGAAGTAACCATAGATGCAACTGCATCTAAGGGAGACGGACTTGCAAAGAAGGACGGATTTGTCATCTTTGTGAAGGACGCAAAGCAGGGAGAGACTGTAAAGGTCAGGATAACGGATGTACGTGCAAGGTTCGCAACAGGCGAAATTGTAGGTGCAGCGTCGTCAGGATCTGCAGAGTCAGCTCCAAGCGAAGAAGAGCCACAGTAAGAAACGACACCCAATAAGGTAGCAAAACGGATTTATTTTTTATTTTTACGTTATTCTTTTCCTTTTTTATTTTTACACAATATATTTAGACTTTGCATTCCATAGCTAGTAACGGCGTTGACTAATGCGCTATAGACTTTTATGCACTGCATGTGGTCATGAGGAGGAAGGCTCAGCATTTAGGTGCAGCAGGTGTAATTCGATACTTGAAGTGGTAGAGGACTACTCTGGAATAAGCATTAAAAAGTCCTTTCTGAAAAAGAGGATAAGCAGCAGAAAGTATCTCCCATTTCTACCTTTAGATAATTATTTAGTTAAGAGCGATGAGGGCGCGACTGCGCTGGTTAAGAAAAAGTTCAACGGGACAGAAGTACTCCTAAAGCTTGAGACAAAAAACCCTACAAAGTCGTTCAAGGATAGGGGCTCTTCCATCGAGATATCGAAGGCGCTGGAGTTTGGATTCCGCAAGGTATGCTGCGCCTCTACAGGAAATATGGGGATGTCCATATCAAGATATGCAAAGGTTGCAGGGATACAAGCGACAGTATTCATGGAAAGGAGCGGCAACAAAAACAAGATGGCCAGGATAAAGGGGTACGGAGCCAGACTGATCAAGGTAGATGGCGACTTTAACGATTCCATGAGGGCGGCTGAGGCCTTCGCCAAAAAAAATAAGGCGTTTGTTTGTGGCGATTACCACTTCAGGAAAGAAGGCCAAAAGAGTCTTGCATTTGAAATAATTGATCAGCTAAACGGAACTGCTCCGGATTTCATATTCATTGCCGTAGGAAACGCTACGCTCCTTGCAGGAGTTCACAAAGCGCTAAAGGAGTACATGAACTTTGGGCTTATAAACAGGTATCCGCGGATTGTCGCAGTGCAATCAAGTCAATGCAATCCGCTGGTAAGGGCTTACAAGTCTGGAAGGGAGGTGAAAAGAGTCGTTCCTAGGACGTTTGCGGATGCAATAGCCGTTGGATATCCGACATTTGGATTTGAGGGTGTCAGAGCGCTCAAGGCAACCAGAGGTATTGCTATATCCGTATCCGATAAGCAGATAGGTGATGCAGTAAGACACCTTAAGGATATCGGTATTAGTTCTGAACCGGGAGGCGCCGCAGGATTTGCAGGATACACTAGGCTGCTTGAGAATGGAACACTTTCTGGAAAGAAGTCCGTAGTCATTATCAGTGGGAATAACTAATAACTTGCGCTTAGACTTCTGCAGAATATAGTTATAAAGCTAGGGAGCAATGGTCTAATCATGATAATATTCAGCACTTCTGTTGCAGGATCTAACAGGATTTCAATAGAGAGCAGGGCTTCCGAGATCGCCAAAGCGCATGGAAAGACGCTGCGAATAATAAACCTGGTCGACCAGATGCTCGAGGTCGCCAAGGGGCTCAATAGGGAGCTCACTCCAAAGACCTTGCTTCATCTCGACAAGAAGGTGCTTGATGTGATAAAGCTCAATGCTTTGCACAAGATAAACGACATGATAAAGAGAGATACCGGAATAGATTATATAATAGACGGGCATACGGCTTTCTGGTGGAAGAACGGCCCCATAAATCTGCTGGATATGGGTGACTTCAAGGAACTAAAGCCAGATTTTTTCATAACAGTAATAGCCACTGCAAATGAGCTGGAAAAGACGTTTGGAAAGGTGGATTGGAGAGGGGAGAGCATAGACATGCACGAGCTGCTGATATGGTCTGAGCTAGAGATATACACCGCAGATTTGATAAGCAAGACGCTTGGAAAGGAAAATTATTTAATAGGGCTTGGTGAGGACCCTCTAACGCTCTACAATCTCATTTACAATCGCGACATGATAAAGGTGTACATAAGCTTTGCTATGACGAGCAGCAAGGATGTAAAGTATAAGAACTTGCAGAGATTCCTAAAAAGGCTCAAGAAAATAGCGATAGTATTTGATCCTAGGAGCGTTGACCTGAGCACTTACAAGAACTACAAGAATGACTCCAAGATCATGCAGACTGCAGCAAACCAGACGGTAAGGCGGGATTATCACCTAATAGACCAGTCAGACATCGTTGTCGTTCATCTTTCAAATCTAGTCTACTCTAGCGGAGTGGACAGCGAAAGGATGCATGCTCATAGCGTGGGCAAGAAGGTCTTCCTCTACTTCCCATTCGACAGGTACAGCCCGTTCACCCCATACTTCGTGGACAAGATGTACAATAAAGAGGAGGCACTGCTCGCCAAGGTCAGGCAGGTTGCTGCAGAGATGCATAAGAAGTAGGGGCTATTGCAGCTTTTTGTACGGCATATTTTTATAACCGAGTTATACAAAATAGCGTTGTGCCACATATGCCAAATGCCTTTAAGGATGGTAAGAACGTTGAGGAGCGACTTGCAAGGTATTTTGATAATGAATATCTAAGGCAGGTGCCGAAACGGAAAGTTAGCGATTTTTTGGTGCGAGGACTTGCAAGAATAAAGGACAGTATGACCGCATGTGGCGCCGCGCTCGATGTTGGATGCGGATGCGGCAGCGACGCAATTTTCATGGCCAGAACAGGAATATTCTCTTCGGTAGAAGGCGTAGACCTTTCGCGTGTTGGAATAGATAGCGCCAAGAAAAATGCAGAATCTGTTAGCGGCTGTGATATGAATTTCAAGGTTGGAAATTTCATTAATGCAGACCTGCGCGCGGATTATTCACTAATTTTTGTAAACAATGTTATTGAATACATAACAGCATCAGACAAAAAGGCCTTCGTTGAGAAGATGATGGCATCAACAAAACCTGGGGGGATAAACATGATATCCTTTGCGACATCGCTTCCAAACAACTTTGTTGATGAACTATTGGATTATCGGCAGATGATCGCGGATAAACTTCCTTTAAGGCTGTTTCCTAATAGTGACAAACGCAAGGCTACGCCGCTCCAGTTCGAGCAGAAATTGCTGGAGATGTACCGGAACTCGGGATGGTCTGTAATAATGTCAGAAAGGCATGAAGGAGAGAGAAATTTCGTAAGCATGCAGCTAGAGACCATAATAGTGCAAAAGCCGCTTACAGAAGATTTAAAGGCGCTGCGTAGCTGACTTTACTGCGTTGCAGGAGTTGACTGCGCTGTGGTTGTAGTAGTTGTTGCGCCAGATGCCCCAGCAGAAGCAGATGTCTTTGCAGCCGTCGCTTTTGAGACGACTAGGTATACGGACTGGTTCTTGGCGGCGCTTCTGACTATTATCCATGGACTCGAGGCAGGATATTGCCTGAGCACCTGATGTAGCACAGAGATTCCTGGTCCCCTTACAGAAATATGCATAGAATACCACCAGGCTGGAGATGCGCCATTTAGAGGTGTCTGCGCAAATGGATTGGATTTATTTATGCCCCACAGGCTTATATCATACCCGCCATGAGGATTGCCCAATCCGATATTTTTAACAGTTACTTCGCCGTTCTTAAGCCTCACCTTCTCAGTATTGCCGTTGTATAATAATAGCACGGCATTTTTTAGCACGCTGAATTCAGATCCAGATACGCCGCCGCCCTTTCGCAGATATATCGATATTGTTGTAGTGGCATTCTTATCGACCTCCGGTCGTTTTAATCCAGTAAGTTCGGCTCTGTGCGCCTGATTTGTTGACGCCCCTGCTATACCTACGGTAGCGCCAACTGATAGCGCTGCGGCAAATGCGGCCGCGGCAACCTTTGAAGACTTGTTCTGCATCATCCCAATCACATAACTAATTTTGAATTGCCTCCTATTTAAATGCATCTTAAGATTTTCGGAGTGCCAGTATTTCATAGGTCATTATAAATCCGCGAATATCGATGCCTGGAGATAATGAGATAGGATATCTCGATTGATTGGCGCACTACCAAGGATCAGATTTAAGTAGAAACGCCGGGTACGAGAATCGAACTCGTGAAGGCCTTACGACCAAACAGGTTAGCAACCTGCCGCCCTACCGCTAGGCGAACCCGGCACAGTGCAGCAGAAGCTATTTTGCACAATATAGGTATATAAGATTGACCAAGCCTCCGCTCGATCCTGTATCTTCAGAGCATAGCACATTATACTTAGGGTTGCTCCTTCCGGCCTGGCCCGGTTCATATAAGGGACTACCACTAAAGGCAGAATGTCAACACCTTGGCATGGGTCCGATATACCAATATTGTACGCTTATAGCATATGGCCCGCCTGAAGGGGATTTGCGGATGGGAAACCCCTAGCTTCCCGCCTTTCTGCTGCATTAGTATACATCGCTTACAAATGCTTAAATAAATTGGTCTTCAATAGACAATTGGCGATTTTATGCATATTAGCGTTAATTCGCCCGCTTAGATAGTTATATATAATTAGAAAACCATGATGATCTCATGACTTATGAGCAACTACTTGAAAAGGCCTTCACACAGCTCCCAGAACTTTCAGAGGAGAAGGTAGACTTCAAGATTCCAGAAGTGGACTCACTGGTGCAGGGCAGCAAGACTATCGTAAAGAACATATCGCAGATAGCAGATGTTGCCAGGAGGGATAAGGCGGAGATAGCAAAATATCTGACAAAAGAACTTGCAGCACCCATAACATACGACGATCAGAAGCTGACGATACTTGCGAAAATATCGCAGACCGTACTCAATGAGAAGGTGAAGAGATACTTTGAGCTTTACATAATATGCAAGGAGTGCCACAAGCCAGATACACATGTGCTCTTGACCGACCGTGGATACACGACCATAGTTTGCGAGGCGTGCGGCGCAAAATACACAGTAAAGAATTCTTGATGATTTGAATGCAGAGAAAACCATTTAGAAAAAGACCCAGTGTGCGTGGAGAGGTGCCTACTGAGGAAAGGCGCGTGATGCTACCGCGCGATAATGAACTGATAGGAGTAGTCATAAATGCACTTGGCGCATCAAAGTTCAGGGTTCTGTGCTCGGATCATAACGAGAGGATATGCGCCATACCTGGAAGGCTCAAGAGGCAGTTCTGGATAAAGGAAGGCGACATGGTGCTCGTAAAGCCATGGGTAGTGCAGGGAAATGAGAGAGGAGACGTAGTATACAGATACAGCATAATGGACAAGGAGTCTTTAAAGGCAAAGGGCTTCGAGATACCTGCAGTCTAAAGCAGATTTATCATTTTCTTATCTCTAAAAGCAGCTTTTCTGCATCCTTATTTATGCCGTATCTCTTCCTGAAATATGAGGTTATGTTACTTACATCGCGCTCCAAGAATCTCTCCGCATTAGGATGACTCAGCACAACCGCCTGCCCGAAGTCTATGAGATAAGGATTGTCGCCATTCATGAGGATGTTGTATTCACTTATGTCGCCGTGGACCAATTCGGACTTGTAGAGTTTTCGTATGTCCTCAACTATTGAATTAAGTACCCTCTCCGGATCGCTCACTTCGATATTCTTCAGGATTGGTGATGGCGTTGACTCGGTTCCTATGAACTCCATGGCAAGAACATTGTCCTTGAAATAATAGGGTATGGGAGCGTGCACCTCTGCCATCTGCGCTATCTTCAGGTTGCCAAACTCCTTCTTGCACCAGGTCTCGATAATCTCGCGCAGGTTGTTCTTCCTTATCTTTTCAAAACGCGGGTCGCCGAACATATATTCCACACGCTTGTCGAAACTGGAGGTCTCCATCCTAAATATTTTCAACACGGAGTACTTTCCAGCTATTGAGCTCCCTGAATCGGCAAGGTACACGTCCGCTTCCTTTCCTTTGGAGATTATATGATCCATACGGGAGACTATGTTGTGGTTGAACATGCGCCATATGGCCATCATGGTTCTGTTGTCAAACACGCCCTCCTCTATCTTGAGTTGCTCCTTTATCATGTGCTCGTCCCTTTCTGGCCTCTTCCTCGTACTGACCTTTCTTGACATTGGATCGCTAAATAATTAGGAGAGCATAATTAAATATGTGAAGAGTATTCTACCAATCATGCAGCAGCTAAAGATAATAGTTGACAATCGGGAGCGCAATGCAGACATAATAGATGCGCTCTCTAAGTCCGGCGCGGAGCTTTGCTTTGCGCAGCTGCCGGTAGGCGATTATATTATCTCGAAGAGGATGTGCATTGAGAGGAAGACCGTCTTGGATTTTGAGAATTCGATAATAGACAACAGGCTCTTTGAGCAGCTGGAAAGATTAAGCTCTGGATTCGAAAAGCCTCTGCTGATAATAGAGGGGAGCGAAGCGCAGCACAGGCTCGCAAAGAATGTGATCCTTGGGACTATACTGAGCATCTATCTGGACCACAACGTCCAGGTGATACGATCCTCTGGTGCAGAAGAAACTGCGACAATGCTCTCAAAATTCGCAGACCGGGAGCAGAGTATTGAAGATAACAGACCCAGGATAATGGGTAGGAAGAAGGCTCATACCACCTACCAGTGGCAGACGCTGATACTTGGCTCGCTGCCTGGAGTCGGCCCGAATCTTGCACATCGGCTTATAGAACATTTCGGGACATTGAGAGGTGTGGCAGACGCTGATGAAAAGCAGCTCATGAAGGTGGACAAGGTGGGAAAGAAGAAAGCGGCGGCAATCTACAGGATAATAAATAAGGAGTTCAATCCGGATGAGTGACAATGGGAATATTAGACAGGATACTTGATGGAAGCACGGAGAAGCACATAATGGACATGGGAAAGGAGGTCATAGATCAGGCCGTGGCTGCAAACAAGATACTAGTCAAGATAATAGATGGCTCACAGGACCTTGATGAGCTTCGGGAGATAGAGCGGGTTGCGGACAAGAAGGTTTTCGAGATAACCTACTCCATAACTGCAGGCGCAATAGCGCCAAACCTCATAGATGACATGATAAGATTCGTGGACATGGAAGATGACATAGTGGACACGATATACAATCTTGCCAGGGCGATAGTCAGGTACAGGCGCGGTAGGGAAAACAACCCTTACATAAAGAAGAACCTGCTGGAGCTCTCCAGTCTCATAAACTCGGCGCTCGTGCTTCTTTATGAGATGCACAAATCAGAGAGCATCATAACTGCAAGGACGCTTAGGCACAAGATATATGAACTAGAAAGCAAGGGCGATGAGATAAAGGACGCGATGCTTGACCATGCATTCGAGGTGGATGTCGACTTCAAGCTCTTCTACCATATGCAAAACGTAGCATACCTGGCCGATGACGTGCTTGACGGATGCCAGGATGCCTCGGACATGATCGTAAGCATCCTTAGGTCGATAATAACATAGTGATGCCTTGATAGGTGCGCTGATATATCCACTCCTGTTCTTACTAGTCGCATTGATATGCGGCAATAATTTATCTGCATGCAGCGGCGCAATAATATCTGGAGGCGTGGTGGACAGGAAGACGGGCATAACCATTGCAGTTGCAGGATACATAGCCGGATTTCTTTTGGAAGGCAACCTGCTGCGCACAGGATTGATAGCGCTAATGCCAGTTCAGTCGGAGGTTCTTGTTGTGATAGCGCTCGTTGTTGCACTGATCGTATTCATAGCCGCTCACCTGGTAAGGATTCCGCAGTCATTCTCCATAACCTTTGCTATGGCTATAATAGGGATAAGCCTTGCATACGGCGATGTGTCCGACCTGCACTTCGTATCATATATGATCGGATTCTGGGTGGTCTCGACCGTTGTTGTGATATTCGGAGTTCTTGCATCGATGAGAATACTGAGGGATTCGCTGATAAAGGCGAACATATGGCAATCCATACGAAATATAAAATTGCTTCTGGTGGTGGCATCCTTCCTGACCGCATTCGTGCTTGGGGCAAACACCATAGGCTTCCTCTTTGTCGCCGTGGAAGGAATAACTAATTCGCTATACTCGGAGATGATAGTCTTGATCGCAATGGTTTTAGGCGGATTCCTGCTTAGCAGCGGAGAACTAAGAACGATAGGATCAGACATAATACCGGTAAGATATCTAAATGCCCTTGTAACTCAGAGCGCATCCGTTATAATAGTTGAGATGGCGACCGTCTTTAGCATACCCGTATCTAACACGCAGGTATTCACTGCCAGCCTTTACGGAGCGGGGCTTGGATATAAAACCAGACTCATAAGGAAGAGGCCGATGTTCGACATAATAATCGCGTGGGTGCTTACGGCCCTAGTGAGCCTTGCACTTGGATTCGCAGCTACGGCCTTTATTTATCATCTCTGATTGCCGTTATTGCAACCTGCCCGCTGGCTTCAGATATGCCAAGGTCGTACTTCTTCATAGCGACAAGATTGAATCTGGATTCTAGATAGTTGAGGTACCTGGTCCTGCTTGCAAACAGCACGAACTCATCGCCTCTTGCAACGGCAATCTCGACGGCCTTTCCTATGTTCATCGTGCCGGCAACGAACAGTATTATCTCCATTGAGAGGGAGCCTGAATGCATGCCCCCTTCCGATTGCCTTATTGCCGCACCAAGGTACGCGGGCAGCAACCTGTTCTCTATCCCTTTGATTGGTTCTAGCGCGACAACGAACTCGCTGCCCACAGACATCCTTTTAGCCTGTTCGATGAGTTTTGCGTTTCCATGCCTTGAACGCACGAGAACAGCGCATAAGTCATTGCTCAATCTTGGAAGGTCGTACATAAGCCCTGCACCGGAGCAGTTTAATCTCTACCGTACCATTTAAAATCCTTATTGTTGCAAGTATAAGTAGTTGATTATAGCAACGCTTAGTGATAGAAATGAGCCAATTCGGATCGCAATTCCATGGAAAGTCTGGCAGAAGGCTTAAGGGCAACGGAAAGATAAGGCTAAAGAACAGGGACAAGAAGAGACACGAGATGGGAGGATACTTCACTTCCACAAAGCTCGCCGATGCAAATGCAGTGAAGAGGGTTAGGGCGCGCGGAGGGAATAACAGGGACAAGCTCCAGTATGCCGGATTTGCAAACCTGCTTGTAGGGAAGGCCTATAAGAAGGTCAAGATAAAGACAATAATGGAATCGAAGGACAACAGGAACTTCGCAAGGCTCAACATAATAACTAAGGGAACGATAATAGATACTGAAGATGGAAAGGCGATGGTGACCAACAGGCCAGGAAGGGAGGGCTTCATCAACGCAGTAAAGATATAAGGTGTTACAATACCTGCAAGAGCCTACGCATGCGACCAGAAGGACATAGAGACGCTCAAGAAGCTCATGAGCTACGATCCATTCCTTGACAAGTCTAAGACCCCGGAGCAGCTTGCCGAGATGAAGAAGGACGAGAATGCCATGATTATATTTGCAAGACAGGACTATTGGATAAAAGACGGCATAACATTAGGGCTCGATCGTGAAAAATACTATCTTGTCTTAAGCGCAATTGACGCATTTCTGGACAAGGCAGAACCAAAGCTCAAGGAAGGTATACCAAGCATAGCAAGAGCGGATCCCGAGACAGAGATGAAGATAATTGAGGAGATGGACAGGGAGAGAAACCAGAGCGAGAGCGGACTTGGAATGATATTTGGGTAGATCGCTTGAACTTCCTGAGCTCCAATGATCTAACACCGGCTCAGATGAAGAAAATATTCGACATTACTGATTCTCTTAAAAAATCCAAAAAGAAGCCTCTGGAAAGGCTCTCGCCGATCCTGGCGCTTCTTTTTGAGAAATCATCAACCAGGACGAGGATATCCTTCGAGTCTGCGATGCTGCAGCTAGGCGGCCATTCGATATACATAGATTCAAAGACCTCGCAGCTATCGCGCGGGGAGAGCCTTGCAGATACGTCCAGGGTGCTCTCATCATACGTTAACATAATAGCGGCAAGGATGTATAGGCATTCTGACATAGAGGAGCTTGCCAAGTATTCGTCAGTTCCTGTTGTCAATGCCCTTACCGACCTTGAACATCCGTGCCAGGCTCTTAGCGACGTATATACAATAAAAGAGGAGTTTGGTAGGGTCAAAGGACTTAGAATAGCATTCGTTGGAGACATAGCCGCAAACACGGCAAATTCGCTGATGATAACCGCCGCCAAGATGGGAGCAGAGGTATCTCTGGTTGGACCTCGCGGATATGCTGCAAACTTCGAATACCTGCTACAGGCCAGCAAATTTGAGACGATAGAGACTACTGATGACATGCAGGACGGGCTGAAGGGATGCGATGTGGTATACACCGATACGTTCATAAGCATGGGGCAGGAAGCCGAAGCGGATAAGAGGAGGAAGCTCTTTTCCAAGTATCAGCTAAACGAGGAGGTTATGAAATTTGCAAGGAAGGGCGCTAAGGTGATGCACTGCCTTCCAGCGCATCGGGGGGAGGAGATAACCTCGGATCTTCTGGACGGAAAGGGAAGCATCGTGTGGCAGCAGGCAGCGAACAAGATGCTGGTCGAAAAAGCGATAATATTATATTTATTGAATGCGGCAAGGTAATGGTGTACTGATGAATACAATATGCATGTCTCTAGGAGGAAGCATGGTCTCCAGGAAGAACGGCGTGAATGTTTCCTACATAAGGAGGCTTGCGAAGGTCCTCAGGAAATATTCAAGCAAGTACAGATTCATAATAACCGTAGGGGGAGGATACGCCTCAAGGCTCTACATAAGCTCTTCCAGGCAGATTATAAAGAATGAGGCAGTGCTTGATGAGATAGCAATAGCCATAACGAGGATAAATGCGCTAATAGTAAAGGACCTCTTCTCGGACATGGACGTCTATCCGAACGTGGTTATGGATCTTCAGGAGCTCAAGGTCGCCAACAAGACAAATGATATAGTCTTCATGGGAGGGCTGCTTCCTGGAATATCGACGGATGCTGTTGCAACGCTCACGTGCGAAGTCGCAGGGAGCAAGACGCTGATAAACGTAAGCGAGGACGCCTACATATACGACAGGCCTCCGACGGACAAGAGCGCGAAGAAGCTTGAGATTGTGAGCCATGAGAGGATGATAGAGGTGGCGGCGATAAGGGATACGCGAGTAGCCGGATCTAATTTTGTCTTCGACCTTGTAGCGGCAAAGCTTGCAAAAAGAGGCAACATTGAGGTGAGATTTGTCAACGACGACCTTGACCAACTCGAACTCGCAATCGCCGGGAAGAAGCATAAGGGAACTACGGTTAAATGAAGATACCGCAGCCCTTATTAAATTTTAAGCCTAGAACTTATTGATGGAACTGCTCGATTTCGATGTAGTGGTACTGGGAAGCGGGATTGCGGGTCTTGGAGCTGCCATACACGCAAGTAGAAGTTCAAAGGAGTCGCTTAGCGTTGCATTGGTCTCAAAACTGCACGTAATGAGAAGTCATTCTGTTGCAGCGGAAGGTGGGATATCCGGGGTATTATATCCTGAGTCGAACAAGGACAGCAAGGACCTGCACGCCTACGACACCATAAAGGGGTCTGATTATCTTGCGGACCAGGATGCAGTTGAAGTGCTTGTGGAGAAGGCGCCTGAAGAGATAAAGTTCCTTGACCACATAGGAGTGCCCTGGAACAGGCTCGGCAACGGGCACATATCGCAGAGGCCTTTTGGAGGCATGAGCATACCAAGGACCGCGTTTGCCGCTGACAAGACCGGATTCTTCATGATGAGATCGCTCTACGATGAGCTGCTGAGCCTGAAGAATGTCGAGATATTCAACGAGCATTTTGCGACTTCGCTGATAAGGGATGGGAACGAAGTGCACGGCTTTGTCGCATTTGATATGGCGACCAGGAATGTAAAGGCCTTCAGGTCAAAATCACTAATAATAGCAACTGGAGGAGCCTCGAGGGTCTTTAGCTTCACCACAAATTCGTACTCAAACACTGGAGATGGTACTGCAATGGCTTTCAGGGCAGGCATACCTCTCAAGGACATGGAGTTCGTGCAATTTCACCCCACAGCGCTAATACCTAGCGGGATACTGATAACCGAAGCGGCAAGAGGAGAAGGAGGATACCTGCGCAATGCCAATGGGGACCGGTTCATGGAAAGATATGCAAAGAGCAAGATGGAGATTGCGCCTAGGGATATAGTATCAAGATCAATAATGACCGAGATAAAGGAGGGCAGAGGTATGAGGGACAAGGAGTCCGGTCTGGATTATGTCTACCTTGACCTACGGCACCTGGACAGCAAGAAGATAGACGAAAAGCTGCCGATGATAAAGGAGATAACGATAAAGATGTTAAACATAGACCCAAGCAAACTTCCGATACCGATAAGGCCCGCCGCGCACTTTACAATGGGAGGCATACATACTGACATAAAGGGACACGTGATGAGGAGCAGCAGGGAGATTATGAACGGTGTCTGGGCCGCCGGAGAGTGCGCATGCGTTAGCGTCCATGGTGCAAACAGGCTTGGGAGCAATTCGCTTAGCCAGTGCTCAGTCTGGGGCAGGATAACAGGAATGGAGGCCGCCCAGAACGCAAAGAGGGTAAGACGCACATCTGCGAAGTTCGAGAGGATGGCCGAGCAGGAAGAGATGAGGATAATAGAACTGGCCGAAGGAAAGGGCAGCCAGAGCCCATATGAGATAAGGGATGCGCTTTACAACGTGATGGACGAGCATCTCTATGTATACAGGAACATGAAGGGCATGAAGCTTGCACAGAAGAGGATATCGTCGCTTAGGAAGAGGATGAAGGATGTCTACGTGAAGGACAAGGGAAACGTGTATAACACAAATCTCAGGGAGACCTTTGAGATTGCAAATCTGCTCGACCTTGCATGGATTATAACCGAGGGCGCTATTAGGAGGCACGAGAGCAGGGGGGCGCATGTTGTGGCAGAGTATCCCAAGAGAGACGACAAGAACTGGCTAAAGCACACGATAGCTATGAAGTCAATCGGAGGAGTGCGTTTCGAGTATGTACCGGTGAAGATGGAGGGCTGGCAGCCCGAAGAGAGGAAATACTAGTGGTTTGATGCAGGAGAAGGAGATTTATGACGTGCGCGGCGGGCAGTCGAAGTTATTTAGGCTGCTGCGCTTTGACACTGAAGGGCTTGTGCACCTTGTCTTCTACAGGATAGCCATAGTTATTGCGGCACTCATGGTCATAAGCATGGCAATAGGTGTGAAGTACGTGCAGACGCCTTTCATAAACGCCACCAGAGTACTTATGCTGCTTTTGTGGATAATGTTCACGCCGCAGCTCTTTGAAACAATAAAGGCAATGTCGCTTATTGCAAGCAGAGGCGTGGTGTTTGGAAAGCTCAATCCATCATTCATGTCCCAAGTAAAAAGGAATACGAGCATGGATGGCCTTCTCTACGCACTGCCATATGTGGTTCTTGCAGTATGGGCGGTGGGATTAATCGGGTTAGTGAAATTGTGGTTTGTATGAGGGCATCTAGATACACTATTTTCATGTACGGCGCAATAATAGGAGTGCCGCTGCTGATGATGCTAACCGTTGTTGGGCTTCTTGAGAACAATCCTTATGCTTACACGGTGCTGCCGGCCCTACTTGGCGTTGCAGCCTCGGTCTTTGCCGCCACAGGATACTTAGAGACATTTGCGCATCGCAGATATGAGGGTAGCGCTAACAGGCTGGAAGAGGGGATTGCAAGCGCCAGCAAGATGGCGCCTAGAAACACTGGAGGGAAGATTATCACGTTCGTATTGAAAAGATTCAACAACTCCACCAAAGCGCTTGACAGCGCAACATACAAGGTGAGAGCGACGGAGAGGACTACGGTGCTTGGCGCGCTGCTTGAGATAAAGGATTACCAGGATAATACCATCTCCGTGAGGTGCAACTGCAGGATGGGGGTATGCGGCTCGTGCGGGATGGTGGTGAACGGCAAACCGGTCCTTGCATGCGAGACTGGAGCATTGAATGCTGCTAAAGATGAGGTGGTGGAGATCTCGCCTATGCTCGGACATCCGCTGCTCAAGGACATGGTTACGGACTTTGATGACTTCTTTGAGAGACATAAATCGGTTGAACCACATCTTTACAGGGAAGACACTAAGGAAAAGTACGCTGCGAAGAAGGAGTATATGCAGAGCAAAGAGGAGCTTGACAAGTTCCTTCCTTACTCATACTGCATAATGTGCGGACTCTGCCTTGACGCCTGCCCGGTAGTTAATTCAAATCCGAACTTCATAGGTCCGCAGGCTCTTTCGCAGGCATACAGATACCACGCAGACTCAAGAGACCAGAAGGGGAAGAAAAGACTCTTCGACGTAGACAGCATGGATGGCGTGTGGGGATGCGAATTCTCAGGCTCATGCTCAAAGGCCTGCCCCAAGGGAGTTGATCCGGCAGGCGCAATACAGTTGCTTAAGGGGGACCTCATGAAGAGCCTTCCTGAAAACTAGATGATATGATGCAATACCGCTTGGAGAGAGACGTGCTCGGAGAGGTGAGGGTGCCAAAGGATGCATACTGGGGCCCGGAGACGCAGAGAACCTTGAACAATTTTGACGTATCGGGAGTAAGGGTTCCGCTTGAAGTGATTTACGCTTATGCAATGCTTAAGAAGGCGGCGGCCAGTGCAAACATGAAGGACGGAAAGCTTGACACAAAGACAGGGATTGCCGTAATCAAGGCATGCAACGAGGTTCTCGCGCATAAGCTTGACGACCAGTTCATCATAGACATATTCCAGGCTGGCGCTGGCACTTGCACCAACATGAATGTAAATGAAGTCATTGCAAACCGGGCAATAGAGCTTCTTGGAGGAAGGAAGGGGGATTACAGGAAGGTGAATCCGAACGACCATGTGAACATGTCCCAGTCAACCAACGACACTATGCCATCGACTACGCACATAGCAACGTATATTGCAGTGCGTGACCTTCTGCTCCCATCGCTAAGAAATCTTGAGAAGGCGCTGGATAGAAAAGCAAAAGAGTTCGAGAAGGTGGTAAAGATAGGCAGGACACATCTTCAGGATGCGGTCCCGATGACCCTGGGCCAGGAATTCTCCGGATACAGATGGTCAGTGACGAGCACGTCTGGAATGCTTATCGACGCACAGAACAGGCTTCTAGAGATTCCAATAGGAGGGACGGCAGTTGGCACCGGAATAAATGCCAGTGAAAAATATGCAAGATATGCAGTTGCGGAGCTTGGCAGGATAACAGGGGCCGAATTTAGGCTTCCAAGGAGCAGATTTGCACTTATGCAGCAAAGGCTTGAGGAGCTTGCAGTGGCGGATGCGCTAAAGGAGGTCGCCGTCGCAATAAACAAGATATCTAGTGATCTTAGGCTGCTAGCCTCCGGCCCTAGGAGCGCAATAGGCGAGATAGCATTGCCGGATGTAATACCTGGCTCCTCAATAATGCCTGGCAAGATAAATCCGAGCATGCCGGAGATGATGAATATGGTCTGCCAGGAGGTGATCGGGAACTGCGCAACAGTCACAGAAGCAGCGCAGGGAGCGCAACTGGAGATAAACGTCTACACTCCAATAATAGTCTATAACTTGATATTCTCCATAAAGATACTCTCGCGAGGCGTGGATCTCTTCACGGAAAAGTGCATACGTGGGATAAAGGCAAACAAGGCAGTGATCTCTGAAAAGCTTGAGATGGATCTCTCGCTCTCAACAGCGCTGAGCCCATACATAGGATATGCAAAAGCCTCAGAAGTGGCTAGAAAAGCGTTTCGAGAGAACAAGAGCATAAAGCAGGTATGCATTGAGATGAAGATACTTGACAAAAAGACGCTGGATCGGATACTGGATCCGCAAAGAGAAGCCGGAAGATGATCAGTTGTTTGGGAGTATGTTGTCCACTATGAATTGGGGATCATAAGGCATTATGTCCGTGTACTTCTCGCCCGTCCCGAAATAGAGTATCGGTATCGTAGTATCACTGAGTATTGAAAGCGTGTTGCCCCCTTTCGAATCCACGTCTAATTTTGTCAGTATTATGCCATCAAGTGAGACCGCCTCGTTTATCGCCTTCACCTGGTCCAGAAGGGCATTGCCAGATATGCTCTCGCCTATGAATATCTTCATGTCTGGTGCAGTCACCCTGGCCATCTTCTTGAGCTCCTCTATGAGGCTCTTGTTTGTTTCCTGCCTTCCTGCGCTGTCTATTAGCACTACCATTATGTTGTGGGCCTTCGCATGCGCTATGGCGTCGAAGGCCACGCTTGCAGGATCCGCACCATAAGTCCCTTTTATCACATTTATCCCTAGCTTGCCTGCATGATACGCGGTCTGCTCTATGGCTGCGGCCCTGAACGTGTCGCTTGCAGATAGCACGCAGGATATGCCATTTGATAGCAGCATGCTCGCCACTTTTGCCATCGTCGTGGTCTTTCCTGCCCCGTTTGGCCCTACGAAAAGTATCCGGTATGGCAATTGCCCTGCCGCAGCCTTCTCCTTGACCTTGTCTATTATCTGGATCTTCGACCTGCTAGATAGTACGCCAAGTATCGATTCCCGTATTCCATCGCGTATGTCTGCAGATATGTTTCTTGAGCTCACCTCCCGCCCGACAAGATTCCTTCGTATGTTGTCGGTTATCCTCTCCGTTACATCGTAATTGACATCAGACTGCAAAAGGCCCATCTTGAGGCTCTCTATGAATGGATCGGCGTCCTTCTCGCTTATCTTTACATGGCCCAAAAACATTCCCTTGATCTTTGTAAAAGTAGATACCTGTGGCTCTCTCTCGCGCCGATCATGCGCAGTACTTATCTTTGCGCCTTGATGCTGCTCTTTTGGCTGCGAAGCTGCTTGCACATCTTCATGCGCCATAGAAGGCGCTGGAGCTTTTGCCAAAGCAGGCCCTTCGACCCTTACCTTTGGCGCATTTGAAACGGCTCTTACTTCTGACTTTTGAGAAGGTGCAGTCCCATCCTTCTTATCTTGAATGGTGTGTTTTTCCGATTGGTGTGCTTGGACTTTTTCTTCATTGTTTTTGGTATTGATAGGGGCTTCCTTCTGTTTCTCGTGGACTTTGGACTGCTCGTGGAGATGGACCTGCGGCTCTTCCCTTGGTTTTTCCTTTGGAATTTCCTGGGAAGGTTGTGAAGGCTCCTGAGCAGGTATTTGTTTGGTGGTATCTTTTGGCCCGGATATGCTATTCTCAACTGGCTTTGGGGCTTGCACCCCATTGATACTTGCCACTTGCTGCTGCTCTGGCTCAAGCGGCTTCTCTTCCTCCTTTTTTGAGAGCGAATCTATAAAACTAGAAAACTTCTTTTTTAATCCTTCAAACATTAGGATTACCCGTTACCCTTTCGCCGCTGCCTGCTGCTGATACTGCAGCGAGTTCATCTTGTACTGCACGTCGAGCAGTTCCTTTTCTACCTGTTTCTTCTCCGACTGGAGCCTGCTAAGCATCTCGATGCCCCTCTTCTCGTTCTCCCTAAGAAATTTCAGCGCATCTTCGACAGATTTCTCGATCATGTAACCGCCGCCTATGTACGTTATTATCCTGTCTGCCTTGCCAACCTTCGCTGACAGGTATGCTCCGCCCTCTCCGCCTATCATTATGTTGGATCCCTCCATTGACTTTGATCTCTCGAGCATCTCGATGTTCCTTTGCAGAGAGGAATTTGCAAGGTTATAAGTGGCGATATTGTTCTCGAGGTTTTCGTACTGCTGGCCGTAAAGGCTCTGGAGGTACCTAAGCTGCATGAAGATCTCATTGAGATCCTGCGTCTTTTTAGGCTGCGGTTCTGGCATTTCAAGCACCAATACGATATCTATTTAGCATAATATAAAATGGTATGATTATATGTCAAGGCCATCGGTTATCCTCACAAGCTCAAAGCCGGTTGTCTGCCCTCCAACGACAACTCCCTTTGAGTTGGCTATCGCGCACAGGCCTATGCTTGATGAGCCGGTGTTGGCGGTTGACTGGGACACGCTGGCGATTTTTCCCTTGACAAATTCCACATCTGCATCTGAGGCGGTGTTGTTGAGCACAATCCCCTTGTTTGTGAGGATATTGTTTGCCCCTACCGTATCAAAATCGCCTATCTGCATCTTTACGGTCTCCACGCCCAGCACGTCAGAGATCCTCTCCTGCTCTATGTGGCTGAATTCTTTGTTGACGAATGCAATCTTGTCGTTTGCTAGTATGTTGTTCCTCAGTGCATTGAGGCTTGTGTGCATCGTATCCACTGTCAGCTCCGGGAATGCCTCCCTTAGCCGTGAGATCTCCCTTGCATCAGTCATCTCCGGTAGCATTATGCCCTTAGAGTTTGCAACCGCATACACACCTATGAGCCCCGAGCCGTCTATTGACATCTGGTGACTCTTGACTTGGAGGGCCTCCTCAATTATGCTTCGCTCGGTGTGAGTCGAATTACTTGTGATCAGTATGAAAGAATCAGTCGCAATTCCGAATGCGCCTATGTAGCTGTTGTTTCCTATCGTGGCTTTTGCTGTTCCCATTATGCAGTACCTTGGGCGCTTTTACTGGCTCGGACCTGGCTGCTGGTTGCCCTGGGGTGTTTGCTTCTTGGCCTCTTTCTTAGGCCTCTCGGCCGGCTTTGAAACAGATTCCTTTGCCTCAGGCTTTGGAGTTGCAGCCGCCTTTGCCTTAGGCTGCTCTTTCTTCTGAGCGGCTTTGGCTGCAGGCCTTGCGGCAACATCCTTTGGCACTTCCTGCCTTGCGGCCATCTGCCCTGGCGCTAGTTTTGCGTTTAGTATATCTCCGTTCTTGGTTACCTCTATCTTGACCTTGCTGCCTCCCTTCACCACCCTGCTCATCATGAAGTCGTTAAGTGCAGGATCGATGCTGACAAGCTCTGGTGAGGACTTGCTAAATCTTGCTACGTGAGCCCTGAGGTGATCTGACGCCTTATACCTCTTCTTAGTCTCTTTGAACCCGGCCAGCACTCCTTTGAAACGTATTGTTAATGTAGTTACCATAAAATCATGCCTTTAATCTTAGCTTTCTCCTTCGCCAGTCCCTCTGGAACTTGTTGTACTGTATCCTCCTGTGCGTCTTGACCACTGCCATGACTGGCATTCTCCTGTTCTGCTTGCGTTTCTTTGCAAGCCTCATCTTCAACTTCTGTGATTTTTTGCTCATATACATGCGCCTTTCATTTGTGCTTGAATTCAATGGTCGACTCCTTCTTGTATGTCAACCTTCCAAGTATCTGCTTTAGCTGCTCTTCGTTTATCTGTCCGGATATTCCCTGGTTCTGTGCCGTTGCGAGCAGCATGTTGACGAGCTGCGAATACAGCTCAAAGTTTGCTACCCTCACGTTCATAAGGCGCTCATATGCGCCGATGGTGAGGTACTTCTTTATTGCCATCCTTTTCTGCTGCTCTGCCTGTAGTGCCCGCATCCTCTGCTGCAGGGCCTTCTGCCTCTCAGCTTCGGCATCCTCTGGTTGTGCCAATTCAAGCGCCCTTGATTATGTCGTTTGATAGCTTGTCAAGAAAAGACTTGCCTGCTGGCGAGATCATTCTTCCCTGCTTTGTGGTCTTCACGTATCCCTTCTTTTCAAGCGCGTCAAAAGCGTCCTTTATTATGCTGCCGCCGGCCCTTGCATGGTGATGCCTGTGAACTACGTGCTGCTTCTTTGATCCGTACTTTGTCCTGAGCTTTGATATCCCTATCGGCCCCTTTAGGTACACCTGCCTAAGTATCGATGCGCACCTGAAATAGAAGAAGTCCTCGCTTGCCGGGACCCTCTCCCTTCCTGCGCTGGTCTTCACGAAGGCCACGTATCCGGGCTTTTGAATGCCGGACTCCTTTAGCTTTGATGAAGCTAGCGTTATCAGCTTTTGCGCATCCACTTCGAATACATTTGCCATACATTAACGCCTCTAGAATGTGTATAATTTACGGTAGTATATCATTAGTTAAATTTATAATGATTGCTATGGTCATGAAGACGGCATTTTCCATGCCAATGGCAAAGTATATGAGCCTTTTTGTTCAATGATATTGTGCTTATTCAGGCCCGCTAGACGCAGGACTGGTGTATTTCAATGAAACTGAACTTTATAGAGGACGAGGCCAAGAGCCTCATAGTGGAATTCGAGGACGCGGACAGGAGCATACCCGAAATGATAAAGAGCAAGCTTCTTGAGAACAAGGACGTTGACTTCGTTGGAGTTGTAAAGGAGCACCCAGACATAGCAAAACCAAGGCTGATAGTCAAGTCGAGCAAGAATGCACGGGCGCTAGTGCTCAAGGCAGTTGAGGAGCTTGAAGACGACATGAAGTCGCTCATTGCAAGTCTCCCTAAGAAATAGCTAGTCCTTTCCAAGATTCTTTATTATAGTGCGCAGGATGGTGTATCCATCGCTAAACGTCCTTAGCTTCCCCTCTCCAACTGCGCGTTTCTTCTCTATGCTGGGAACCTCAATGACCTTGAGTCCCCTCTTGACCGACTTTATGCTTATCTCGGTCTCTATCCCAAATCCCCTCTCCTTTAGGCCAAGCTTCTTCATCGTACCCATCCTAAACGACCTGTATCCATAGCACATGTCGCTGTATCTTGAACCGAATAGATGGTTGACCAAAAAGACGAATGAAAGATTCCCGAATTTCCGAAGGAGGGATATGTCCTCCGAACTTCCACCCGCCATAAAGCGCGATCCCATGCACACATCATACCCTACTCGTATACCATCGATAAGCAGCCACATCTCTCTGGGATCGGTGGACAGATCTGCATCCAGTGATATCAGTATGTCCCCTTTTGCGGCGTTTAGCCCTTTTATCAGCGCCGATCCCTTGCCCAGGCTGTCGTATATTACTTTGGCTCCCAGCTTCTTTGCAATACTTACGGTGTCATCGGTGGAGTGGCCGTCTACCACTATTATCTCATAGCTGTTTCCTGAAAGGACCGCCTTTACCTCCTCAATGACCTTTCGTATGTTGCCTGACTCGTTAAGCGTTGGTATGACGACGGATATCTTCTCTTTTATGTGGTGCAATAAAATCACTCCAGCCTTAGAGCATAGGTATTCTTATATATCCTCTTCCCGTTCTTCACTCCGGAGAGCGTGTAAGAATTTGTCGAATGCATCTTGTTCTTGGAGATGTAGGCCTGCGCCAAGCGCTTGTTGCTTAGATAGACGTCTGCGCCGTCGCTGTTGTAGTCCACCTCTCCAACGAACTCATTGTTTACGTCGAAGAACCTCGTCACGCGCTCTATGAACCTTGCTATCTTGTAGTTGTTGCCGCGAAGCTGCATCACCGCCTCGTAATAATTGCACGCCTTCTTGTAGCACATGTCGCACAGCACACGTTTCTGCTCTATTACTACAGGAAGTTCTACTGCAAGTTTTCCGTTTGCAGTCTCCTCTGCTACGTCAAGCTTGGCGGATGAGTCGGTGAAGTCTATCAGGTGTATCGAGTACCGCCCTATCTGTGGTTTTATTGCTATCTCTATGTTGCTACCAGTCGGCGGCGCGAAAGACCCGTTGGCCTTTATCTTGCCGCACCTCTTGCATACCTGAAGCTGAACGGTCTTTGGAAGCCGTGATAGGAACTTTTCCTTTGAGCAGTCTTCGCAG
>DAIDLJ010000013.1:0-341 GCA_027449585.1 Microcaldota archaeon
ATCCACCGTCGCTCCAGTACTCGTATTTCCTATCCTTGCAGTATAATCCTTTTCAGCGTATCCACTGCTTGTCTTGATGAAATCGACTCCGGCTCTAAGGGCAATTTCACAGGCCTTCAACTTTTCGTCCCCAGTCAGATACGCCGTTTCAATTATCATCTTGATCTTCATACCTCCAGAATGCGCCGTCTTAGTAAGTGCAGCCATATCCTTCTCTACGTCTTTAAATTGCCCTGATTTAAGGGCGCCTATTCGCATCATTGCATCAATCTCATCGGCAACTCCAATAAGCGAGTTTACCTCTTCAATCCTCCCTTCTTCCAAACCTCCCCCCAAAGGAT
>DAIDLJ010000013.1:351-22044 GCA_027449585.1 Microcaldota archaeon
CCACAGTTACAGCAAGCTTGAGGTTGAACCGGCCTCTTTCTATTTCATTCCTTGCAAAATGGGCATGCCCAGGCAATATGCACACTGCATAAGCCCCGAGCTTTGCCGCATGACTAACAAGATCTTTTATCTGTCCATCCGTGCTAAATGCCTTGAGATTGGTATAATCTATAAGACCCATCACACCCGCAGCATCAAGGCGAGTTTTCTTTCTAGATTCGTTATCCATAATAAAGTATTTATCCAAAGCCCTATTTATTCCATGCACTTTGCGAAACGGTTGCAACATTTTAAATAATCTAACGAACATCTAGTAATTGATCCTTATGCCTTCAAAGAGACCAATGAAAACTGACCAGTTGCATATATTGAAGATTGTATCATACAGCGCATTCGTACTGGCAGTCCTAGCCCTAATCTCATCTCTTGTGATACTCTACACGCTTGCACCTATGGTATTTAAATCCTCAAATCAGTCTTCATCCACTTCACAGCAGTCAAATACGGGGCATACGGGCACTTTAGCAGGAATCGACAATCCACTCAACAGTTCATCCCTTTCAATAATAAACAACGCTCCAAACGCGTACTTCGAGAAGGCCGGAGAGATGTACCTCAACGGAACCTTATCCGATCCAGTATTTCTTAGCTCCACAAAGATAACTCCATTCAATCTTAATGACGGAAAAGCAACTGTTTTGTATTTTGGCTCAATAACTTGTGTTTTCTGCGGAGAAAATAGGTGGGCAATGGCTCTTGCACTATCACGATTCGGTAGTTTTTCGCAGCTATTCATAGGATATTCATCTCTTGGAGATGGCGATCTGCCCACACTTTACTGGAATAAGGTAAACTACAATGGTTCATCCGATTCTCTTGGAAATTATTATTCAAGCAGCGCGCTGAACTTTATGTCGATAGAGGACACGCACCCAATAACCGGCGGATTTGCGCTTAACTCCATGCCGCAGATAAAGGCAAACATCAACGCCCAGAATAGCACGGCGTATTCTGCAGCATTTGATTACATACTTAATTTGAGTAACAACAAAACTACTGTATTCCAAGGCACGCCATACACTATATGGGGCAATTACCTATTCTCCGGTGCAGATGCAGAGGTGTTTGGGAATACAACTCCAAGCGGCAGCACACTACCACTCACCTACATGACCCACGGGCAGGTTTTTGCTCAGCTTGCAAATCCCTCAGATCAGTTCGCGTACGGCGAATACGCCGCTGCGGATGTATATGTAGCTGCAATATGCAAGTCAAT
Source organism: Microcaldota archaeon (assembly GCA_027449585.1). Lineage (GTDB taxonomy): Archaea > Micrarchaeota > Micrarchaeia > Micrarchaeales > CABMGC01 > JAJZNA01. The sequence continues at coordinate 1,628 of DAIDLJ010000013.1, forward strand.
AAACAACACTGCCAGCGTCTGCTCACTCCCCGCAATAAATGCGCTTGAGGCTTCATATAAGTGAATATAAATGCGATTAAAGAGCGCAAGGCTCCTGACTGCACTGAGGATTTACTCTAACGTGAAGTATCTCCTACTAGCCATTGTCAGTTCTATTGCCTTCTTCTACCTGTTCAGGTACTTGATAGCCTCAAATAACCACGGAATCTTCCTGTTGCTGATGCCTATCTATGTCATATACGCGTTAGTTGCAACGTCCGGAATCCTCTTTTCCATAAGCGTATTTACAATGTCATATTCAATTGCGTCACGCAAACTAGGCGCCATGGGTGGATTAGAAGGAGTCATAGCTCCATCGATAGGTGGCCTAGTGGCAAGTTGCGCGTGCACATTCCCGCTTCTTGAATCCGTTTTGTTATTTCTAGGAGTCAACACCTTTGATGCGATAGGGATAGTCTCTGCTATAGATGGCTATCAGGTCTGGATAATAAGCGCAATGATACTTATAAACCTAGGAATGATTTACTACTATCTTGGGAAGATATCTGTTCCTCCTGGTAGGAAGAAAAGGAAATAATCAGTTCCTTGCCTTTACCGCAGCCTTCTTTTGAGTCTGTGAAGCCTTCTCTCCCTGCAGAGGTATGTCATATGTCCTCCTATCTCTTAAGAACTGAGTGAATAGTTCGTCCTTTACATTGAGCTGCGACCTAAGGCGCGGTTCGTAGGTAAGCTCAGAAATCTCACCATCCTTGACACCTATGTCCAGATGCAGATATCCTGTAAACGTGTTTGTAGGAGATACTGGGACCTGGATTGTCTTCACGAACGGATCGGTGTTCGTTGCCTGCATTGTGGGCCCCTGTACTACCTCTGTATTGTTGTTGTTGACCTCCCTTATCGAGTGAAGATGCCCGGTTATGACTAAAGAGGCATTGCTCCTCTTGCTCGTCATGGCCTGTGCCACTTTTGCGTCATCCTGGGCAAGCCCATGCCTTATTTCAACATCAAGTCCGTTTATTCTAAACGTCTCCGCCGCTATGTCGCTTCCGCTCCCCTTCTTTATCTGCTTTCTCCAGTCCGCAGGTATCGACTTGCTGCCAGACTTCACTGCTCCATCTAACATCATCTCTATATGGGCGGCAAGTATTGAAGCTTCGTCATGTTGCGAATCGCCATGTGTCTTGTTGTAGTGGTTTCCAGAGACTATCGCAATCATCCCTCCCCTCGATATCACATCAAAGACCAGGTCGCTTATCGCATCCACAAATACCTTTGGCTGGTTGTCTATGTTTGATATGGCATTGCTGCGCAGCTTCTTTAACGCACCTAGAACCTCGGCATTCACCTTTGCCGACTTGTAGCCCTTGTCCTTTAGCCACTTCTCATATTCCTCTATTATCGAGACATCATTCTCCGGTCTTGCCGTGTACTTATAGTTCCTCAGGTTGCCCTCTATGTTGTCTCCGTCCAGCACGAGAAGGTTGGGTCTTCTAGCAAGCGCGTCCTTCGCGGCTGCCTTAAGCATCTCCAAGTTTCCATGGTTCCCTATATGCACATCAGTGAATTCCACAACGCTAAGCCTCATAGCTTCTTCAGGAACTCTACCATCAGCTCCAGGAGCAAGTCCCCTTAGCAATCCTTCTGTGGCATGAGTCAACTCCCTATCCTTTACCTCCGAAGGCCTCCTAGACCTTATAACCGCCCTTGCAAGAGGTGCATTTTCGGCCTTCACTGCCCCAAGATCCTCTGCTGCCGTATCTACCTTCACGCCTTCCTTGAATTTTGCGATAAGCCTCTTAAGTGCGTCTGCCTCTTTAATGTCATCCCTTGCTCTTTCATCATTCAACCTCTTGGACTTGAGCGTCTCATGCAGTACGCTTCCATCGGCAAGTATTTTTATGATGCTAGCGCTCGAATCGACGACTCCGCGAGGCACCAGCCTGGTCTCATCAGTCCTTATGTTGTTAAGGTATGCAAGCGTATTCTTCTGCACATCTAGGAATGGCCCCTGCGATAGAGCAACAGCCACGGTGTTCTTTTGGTCTGTCCACGGATCCATTGCAAATGACGTGAACATATTCCTTCCGCGTATGAATACATTCAACTGTGCAGAATCCAATGTCGACTTCTCTTTTAGCGAGCGAGTGACTATGAAAGCGGTCTTGAGGAACTGTGCATTGCTGTTTACCTTGTAGGCATCGGTTCCACCTAAGCCGTCAGTAACAACCACATTGAATTCTAATCCATTCAGCTTCCTCTCGTAAACCTGCAGCGAGCTCTCCTGTATCGTGACCTCTCTTTTCCTTCCTAATGCATCCTTGAGGTTAGACATGTAGTATGATTTTGCAAGAAGGTCTATTACCTCGTTCGCATTTTTTGGAAGCGGGATATTCCCTGTGAACTTGTATATCCGTGCATGTCTTGCAAGAAGGTCCCTTGCTGTCTCTCCATCAGCACTCTCGTTGTATCTCTTCATTAGAGCTCTAACTCTATTCCCGAGACGCTTGGCCTCCTTTTCAAGTCTTTCATACTCAGGAGTTCCGCTCGCAGCCTCCTTCATCAGGTCATTTGTCCTATTCATCTCCGTCTTTGCCTGTTCAACCTTGTTGCTTATGACTTCCCGCGGGGTGTTTGCAAGCACAAGCTGGTTAAGTATGTTTAGAAGATCCTTCCTCTCTTCGAACTCCTTCAGCTCATCCTTGTTCAGTCGCATGTTTTGTGTGACATTCTTGAGATCCTCTTTGAATTTTGCAGCTTGAGCTTCATCCGAGGCCTCGGATATCCTTTTGATGAGATCAGTCTCAGCCCTTTTAAGCGACTCCACTATCGCCTTCCTGCTCTCTATGTCCATATCAACTGCGTTGATCTTGGGCTCGAAAGGATATGCTTTGTCATCATCCTTATCCTTGAGTATGCCTCTTACTCCGTCAAGATAGAGGTTGCTCAGATCCAGCTTTATCGTATCTATATTCTTCTGGTCTGCTCTTCCCATAACGTATATGAATTCAGAGCTTTCTGGAAGTGCATTTAGTAGCCTCTCCATATGGGGCTTCATCACGGCCGCCGCTCCCTCTATGTTGGTGACCCCTTCAACCACCATTCTTAGCTGGTCCTTGTTCCTCTCCCCTCCCCTGTTAACAGGCATCTCTGGAAGAAGCCCCCCGTTTACAACGAATAGGTTTGGCCTTTCGCCCTCCGGAAGATTATTTATGTAGTGGGCAAGTCCGATCAATCCATCTTCATACATCGATTTCTTTGCGCCATTAATCTCTGACACAACGAGTATGTTATAAGACCCCTTGTCCGTATCAGACATCCTATCTCCCACAATTTACCCTTAAGACTTCTGATATTTAAATCTGCTCTACAACAAAAATATCTTAAGCTTTGGCGATGATATAATTGTCCCTGTAGGGCCCATTTTTGCAGATTTATGGAAAACCAGGCCGCCAGGTCGTCTTTTAAGCGTTTGTCGTTGAACAAAACATATAATTAAAAGCTTTATTCTATCATATAAATCGGTATGGAAGATCTTTTTCCTCTAGGTACCGGTATTGGTAGGGTAAGAGGCATAATAAACATAATGAAGCAGCACAAGGGACGCATCGGTATGTCTGAGCTCGCCGAGGAAGCCGAGGAGCATGTCGACGATCTCTTGCCACTCATAGAGGCATGCAAACTTTTGGGGCTGGTCCTAATAGACGACTCAGAGCTTAGACTTACTGAAGCAGGGTCAAAAGTCACGTTTTCAAATTTTTCGAAGACCATACATGAGAAGCTCTCAAAGGTTGAGCCATTTAAGTCTGCCCTAAAGATAATGGGCGATGGCGAGGTCACTACAAAGGAGCTCTTCGAGACGCTCAGGGATAGAGGAATAATACTTCATGGAGACGAGGCAACGAATGATATGCTGCTTAAGAATCTATTCATAAGATGGGGCGTTCGTGGGAAACTTATGAGCTATGACTCCGATGCTGACTGCTGGAAGAAGCTTAGGACGGCTTAGTCTTGTGCAAGTACTGAATATATCCTGTCAACGTAGTCTGCAAACTGTTTTGATCTCTTGTCCCTAGGACGCGCACCGCTCACCTTTATTATCTCCTTCACCCTCGAAGGCTTATCCGAAAGCACGACTATCTTATCTGATAGCTCTACTGCCTCTTCGACGTTGTGCGTAACCATTATTACGGCGTTCACAGATATGTTCTTGTTCTCCAGCATGTATATGATGTCTGACCTGAGCGAGTTTGCGGTAAGCTCATCAAGCGAGCTAAATGGCTCGTCCATTAAGAGGACTTGTGGATCGGAGGCTATGGACCTTGCTATACCAACCCGCTGTTTCATGCCACCGCTAAGCGCGTTTGGATAATATCCCTCAAAGCCACTCAATCCGAACCTGTCAAGCAGCTCAGAAGCCTTCTTATCCTTGGCTTCGTCGCTCATTTCGGATCTGGAGAGGCCTATCTTCACGTTATCCTGATTGGTAAGCCATGGCAGCAGGGCAAAATCCTGGAAGACAAAAGCTATCTTCCTATTGGGCTCAGTTATCTCCTTATTTCCGAAGAATACCCTGCCAGATGTCGGTGTTATTAGCCCGGCTATTATCCTAAGGAGCGTGCTCTTCCCACACCCCGAAGGGCCCACAATAGATATGAATTCCCCCTTGTTTGCCTGGAATGATATGCTGTCTATTATTTCGAGATTGCTGTTCTTGAATAGAAATGAGACCTTTTCTAGCGTTATCATTTTCATGTGCTCATCCCGCATAGACTTTCGTTACCTTATTGTAAAGTTTCTTCCAAACGAATGTATTCACTAACAATATCATCACTACAAGATTTAAAAGAGCAACCATCATTAGTCCTATGCCCTGCCCTCCTGGAGCAAGGGATAGGTCTAGCAGCTTACCAATTCCAACACCTACGCTGCTCACAACATTGGTTGTGCCTGTAACGCCAGATGTGGTGAAGTATTCTGCAACTATGCTTGCATTCCATTCCGCAGCGATGCCAGTCAGGGCGCCTGTAACAAGGCCCGGAAGTATGGCCTTTAGGTATATATTCTTCCAAGCATTCGTACCTTTCACGCCAAATATCCTGCTCACCTCGAAGACATTCTGCGGCATGGTTCTCACGCTTGCCATAATGCTGAATATGAGATACCATATACCACTAAGTATGAAAACTACCAGTGCCACCAACTCTCCTTGCTTTATCGTAACAGCTATGGCAGGAAGCAATATTGTAGCAGGTATCGAGGCAGCTATCTGGAAAAGGAGCATGTACTTGCGTCCGTACTTCGACATAAATATTAGGTACACGCACAGGGGGACCGATATTGCAAGCATTATTGCAAACGCCAGCCACACACGCGCAAAAGACGCCGCAAGAGCAGGAAGCACTTGGGATTCATAACCAAGCAGTACTGGATTAGAAGCAAAAGTATATAGCGCTCCAGCAACAAGAAGCACAACAACAGCGTATCCCAGTATCTTTAAATCCCTGCGCTCCTCGACCACCGGCACTCTGCTTATGTGTTTTCTTCCCTTTACTATCCTATTGGATTTTATTATCATCGGAGCGCTAGATATCCTCCTTGATACCCACCCTAGCAGAGCACGCTCATATCTCGGCGCATTGCCCTGCTGCACCTTCTGCTGGCTCCTGATATGCCTTGTAGAATATTCCTCAAGCGGCCGAAAGAACAGGAACCGCGTTGCAATTACAAATACCACAAACACGGCTATTCCGATAAGATATGGTATCGCGCCCTGATATGCCAGGCTGGCAAACGCAACACCTATTCCATACTTAACTTGCTCATTCGAAGCGCCAACAGAAAATATCTCACTAGTTACAAGGTAGAAAAGGCCTATCGACCATGAAAGTATTGATTGCTCGACTATCCTGGGCATTGCTGCGGGTATGTATATCTTCTTTAGCCTCTCAAATCTATCAAAATCGTACAGGTCGGAAACTTCCAGGAACTCGCGGGGTATGGTCTTTATCGATTCATAGACTCCAAATATTATGTTCCATACCATGCTTGTTATTATTAGGAATATTACTGCCGCGTTGATGCCTATGTATCCTGGAAGTATAACGACAAATACAAACAGCGCAAATGGAAAGAAGGCAAGTATCGGTATGGTCTGCAGTATGTCCACCACCGGAAGTATTATCTTCTCGGCCTTCGGAGAGACGGCGGCATAGATGCCCACAACAATGCTAATAAGCACTGAAATACCAAGAGCTATGAACATCCTTACCCATGAGGCTGACGTGTCAAGCACAAGCTGTAGGACAAGGGCAATGAAGTCCATACAATATTTGGGTCTAAAGAGATAATATAAGTCTTTGTGTAAAATTTACTATAGATAGGAAAAGGAAGGCATATGCCCGTAGCAAAAAGAAAGAAAAAGTACCAAAGCTCATCAGTCAAAAAAAGGCCGCGGCGTACAAAAAAGCAGGCAATGAGCAAAACTCAGCAGTCCACATCATATGACCTTGAGGACCTGTTAGTTGAGATGTTAATTAACAGCAAGGAGAAGGCCCTCAACGGCACCGACATAGAGAACCTTATTTACGGCGCTACTGGCGGTCTTGCCCTGATGGGCTATGGGTTTGGTTTTTCTGTAGGAAGGGCACTCACGCTAAAACTCGGGCCAAAAACCCCGCTCAACGCAATACTTGACAGGATAGGGCTGCACGATTCCCTGTATTACCCTCTAAAGGACAAGGTAATAATAACATCCCGTCTGGGCGCTTCGGGAAATCCGCCAAATATTGGAAATGGGATACATCTATACGAGGCAGGGGTCATTTCCGGCTACCTTTCAACTTCAACTGGCGTTCACATGAATGTGTCAGAGAAAAGGTGTGTGTATAACGGGGCAGAAGAATGCATGTTCGAGGCCTCTCCCTCAAGCCAGAAACCCGAATTCGCAGGAAACGGCATAAACAACACCACATGGGCAATAGCTCTAGCACTGACAAGGCGCAGGTACCACAAGCTGAAAAATGAGTACTACCGTGTCCTTGCATACCTGCCACTGATCGATTCACGCATATCCGAGCAGATAATCAAGCTTATGATCATGGCTGGAGAGCGCATAGGTGAGATCCAGGAAGGCACAAAACCTGACAGCCTGGCATCAAATTTGGCAAATTACTTTGGGGCAAAGGATGCAAGCATGGAAAAGAAAGGCATCAAAACCATTATAAAATTGAGATATGAAAGCTATAATTCGTTACAGGCCTTCATTGCAATGCCTGCGGCGGTCATGAAGGGCTTTGCGAAGTCCACTGGTAGGTCATCCGACGTGCGCTTCACCACGAACAAAGATGGCACCTACACAACAGCGATAACCCTTTACAAAAAGAGGATATAAATGGGAATAGCAGACTCAATTGCCGATTCGATAGCCAACATCATACCTCAGGTTAAAGGGCCTGCCACGCCTCTATCATTTAGGGACAAGCTTAAATGGACTGCAATAATAATGGCAGTCTACTTTGCAATGTTTAGCACACCAGCAATAGGTGTTAACATAAAGACCCTGCAGCAGCCGGTGCTCCAGCTGATCAACATAATATTCGCTGCAAGGACCGGAACCCTGATAACTGTTGGTATAGGGCCGATAGTGCTCTCCAGCATAGTCCTGCAGCTAATCCAGGGCACCGGGCTCATAAATATCGACACCAACGATCCGCAGCAGAAAGGCAAGTTCCAGAGCATACAGAAATCGGCGGCAATTCTCATAGCAATAGTAGAAGCCACAATATTCACCGCGACAGGTTATGTCCCGCTAATAGGCCCTAGCTATTTCGGAATAGTCGTTCTCCAGCTTGCTCTAAGTGCCATAGTGGTGATCTTCCTTGACGAAGCTATGGTAAAGTACGGCCTTACCTCAGGAATAAACCTGTTCATAGCCGGAGGGGTAGCGTACTCTATAATTGGAGGCACTGTGAACATCCTCATACCAGAAGCCGCAGCCGCGCTTTCTGCCGGAGGCGCCTCAGCACTTCCAAACGCACTGCTCGCTTTTGGGCCGTTGTTCTTTGCAATAATAGTCATGTTCATCAGCATATACGCCTATGACATGAAGGTTGAACTGCCCCTTGCATTCAGCCAGTTCAGGGGCGTAGGAGGAAGGCTACCTATACCTTTCCTTTATGTCAGCGTTCTCCCTGTCATACTTACGACATCGCTTATAGTCTCCATGACTGTATGGTTCCAGTTCCTCGCTGGAACCACCGGATCTTTCGCATCCATCGCGCATTTCATAGCCCTTTACCAGAAGATACCAACTTCAGCAGGAGGCGTATCAACCACGCTCACCGGAGGCATTCTATATCTGATCTCGCCAAACTTCCCTCTTCCATACTCCGCGCCCTACGGCATCGGCGGGTACGGCCCTTATGTTTCATACCTTCTTACAGGCACAAGTACACTAGATCTTCCATGGGGAGGGTTCGTTCTTGTGCCAGAGTGGGTGCACATAATAACTTACACGCTGGTCCTTGTACTTCTCTGCGTGGTGTTTGGAAGTTTCTGGATAGAGATGACCGGCCAAAGCCCAAAGAACGTGGCCGACCAGCTGCAGAGCATAGGCTGGCAAATACCTGGATTTAGAAGGGATCCAAGGATAATAGAGAGCGTGCTAAACAAGTACATTCCATCAATAACTGTGCTAGGAAGCATATTTGTTGCGCTACTTGCAGCCCTTGCAACGCTCACCGGAGCAATAGGAAGCGGCATGGGCGTACTCCTTACTGTAGGAATAATGTACATGCTCTACCAGCAGATAGAAAAGGACCATATGCTCGAAGGCATGCCAGCAGTTGACAACATGCTCAAGTAATTTACTGAAGGCGATGATGCTACCACAGACTCCAAGGTCAAACCTCCTGTAGGCGCAGACATCAAATTTCAGCTCCAGCCACGCGCCACAGCCACCGCAGCAAATTCTTCAGTCAATTTCCATCTTCTTGCCACTGTAGCATATTGATAATCCTAATGGTACTGCCACTCTCTATTTTCAACATGAAAACTATCCAGAAGCCTTAGGCATAAATATATATTAATGTAGCTACATTAAAATACATTATGATTATATGTTAGATCCTATCACGATGATTGCCCTAATCGGGCTGGGTTTTGTAGTGAGCATGCTTGTGGGCCTTACGAGCGTGGGCTCAGGCGCACTGATGACACCCATACTTTTTCTCGACTACAATGGCATTATAAGTCACTCAGTAGCTATAGGCACCTCCGCGATGCAGGGAAGTGTAACAAAATCAATAGGCAGCCTCCACAACTGGCTCAGGAAGTCTTTATACAGCACCTACGCATTTACCATAGCAATAACAGGCGTACCCTTCGCTGCGATAGGCGCATTCTTCACCAAGACAGCAACCTCATTCGCAGCCTTCCAGCTGTTCATGGCAGCAATATTGCTAATCGCAGCTGCCCTAGTGGTCTTCCAGGCCAGCATATATGGCAAATCAAAAGTTAAAAAAGATCCAAAGATAGACCTGGTTTTCAGGATAAAAGCCGCCACAATAGGCATTTACATAGGTCTTATCGCCGGAGTCACAGGAATATCTACCGGATCCCTTGCCATAGCCTCGATACTGCTCTTTTTAGACATGCAGCCTCACACCGCAGTGGATCTGGCAATATTTGAGGGTTTCATAATACTACTAGCAGCCACGGCGGTCCAAATTTCACTCGGTAATGTAAGCTTTCCAATAACTGGTCTTCTAGTTTTAGGTGGTATACCTGGAATAATCGTCGGATCGCGCCTCAAGGGCCGACTCAATACCTCCGTGCTCACTTACCTGATAGCCGCGGTAATAATTCTTGAGTCCGCAAGGATAATAATCAATTACTTCTTCCCAAAATTGTTTCTCATTATTTAAACATAACAAGCGGGCATGACGGGATTTGAACCCGCAACTAACAGCTCCGGAAGCTGCCGTGCTATCCAGGTTACACTACATGCCCAATGCTCAGCGGGCATGACGGGATTTGAACCCGCAACCCCCTGGTCCGAAGCCAGGTGCGCTATCCAAGTTACGCCACATGCCCACAATAATGATTGCACAACAACCTTAAACTACATTGCGATTACGTCGTTTCGGAAAGGATTATAAATGCTATTTTGCATAATAGAAACAGTGATTTTATGATAACTAACATAGATGTTAGCAAGATAGAAGCAACAAGAGGGAGCAAGGAGCTCATATCAAACATGAAGTTCAATGTAGCATTTGATGGAGTCACTGTTGATAAGGAAAACGTTCACGTTGATTTCACATTCTCAGCATTCTATGAGGGCGAGACGGCCTCAAAAGAAGTGGGGAAGCTCACAATAACCGGAAAAGTGTCCTCAAAGGAGGAAAAGGCAGTAGCTGACGACGTGCAGAAGACCTGGACGTCAAAGAAGACTCTCCCTCTCAAGTTTGCAGAGGATGTCCTTAACATAATAACCTTTGAGTGCGGATCAAGGGGAACCCTTATCGCGTATTCGATGGGATTCATAGCCCCATTGCCCATGTCTAGGACAAAGCTGCAGGAAGGCAGCTCTGGCAGTTCTGCCTAAATCCATAGACGGGCCCGCTAATCATACAGTTGAGTATTCATGGATCACACCGAGTTAGAGGGCGTAATAGTAGACATAGACTACATCTCCTCTGGGGACAGGAGCATAATACGCATGTCGCTCAAGTCCGGGGATAAGGTCTACAGACTCCTGGATCCTAATTTTTACCCGTATTTTTACCTTAATCCTTTCAACAAGGATATAGATCCATCAACAATATCCCAAATGAAGATAGTGAGCGAGGGCGAGAACGTAGTAATACATTCTGCTGAGAAGATGCAGATGTCAATTCGGGGCAAGCAGGAGACGATGCTAAGGATATCTGCAAACAACACGCGCAGCATACCGCGACTAAGTGAGCACTTGTCTGAGTTTGGCCAAAGGTATGAGTACGACATACTGTTCTGGAAGAGATATCTTATAGACAAGCGCGTATCGCCGCTCTCAGGAGTCACTCTCAAGGTTCATGAGGACAAAGGCGACTTGATAATAGATGAGATACTACCTAAGAATATCGAGCCCAAACTCACCCACCTGTGCTTTGATATAGAGACATACAATCCAAATATTGCCCCAAGGCCAGAGATAGATCCATGCATAATGATCAGTTATGAGACGGACACGAAGCGCGGAGTGCTAACCACAAAAAAGATAGACAAGCCTTTCGTGACGTACTGCCCTGATGAGAAGAGTATGATACTAAAGTTCGTCGAGATAATAAAGCAAAACGATCCAGACATAATTGCAGGTTACAATTCGTCAAATTTCGATGTGCCGTATCTAATGAAACGGTCAAAAAAACTAGGGATCCATTTTGACATAACAAGGTACGGAGAGGAAGCAAAAGAGGAGAACCACGGGCTAATAAAAGCCGTAAAGATACCTGGAAGGATAAATCTTGACGTATACAATGTGGCTAGATTCGTCTCAATAGTAGGCGCATCAGAAACGCTTCTCAAGATAACCCGATTCACTCTTTATGATGTTTATAGGGCAATAACTGGCGACACTAAGATAACTGTCGACAAGAAGAACATCTGGCAGCAATGGGACGGCACCAAGGCCGACCTCGAGAACCTCGCCGAGTACTCCCTTAGTGATTCTATATCGCTTAATGCCCTTTACCATTTCTTCATGCCCCTTGAAGTTGAGGTCGCCAAGGTCGCCGGGACAACTCTTGCAGAAACATCAATATCAACCACCGGGCAGCTTGTAGAGTACCTGCTAATGAAATATGCAACGTGGAACAAGGAGATAATATCAAACAAGCCAAGCGATAACGATATATATGCAAGGAATGCGAACCCGATAGAAGGCGCATATGTTAAAACACCGGAAGCAGGAATATACGACAGAATAACTGTATTCGACTTCAGGGGCCTCTATCCATCCATAATCATAGCAAACAATATAGACCCATCAACACTTACCAAGCAGGAAGGCAACGTCTACGTATCTCCAGAAGGATCGCGTTTCCTAAAGTCGCCACAGGGGATAGTCCCCAAAGTTCTCGAGCTTCTCATCTCCGAGAGATCAGATGTGAAGAAGAAGTACAAAAAGGATCCAGACAACAAGTATCTTGCAGCAAGATCTCAGGCGCTAAAAATACTTGCAAATTCCTTTTACGGTTACCTGGGGTATGCCAGGTCGCGCTGGTACTCGCGGGACTGCGCAGCAAGCGTCACGGCGTTCGGAAGAGAGACAATATCAAACACGATAAAGGAGGCAGAATCGGCAGGTTTCAAGGTGATATATGCGGACACCGATAGCGTATTTCTGCTAATGCAGAGCAAGTCCAAGGAAGACGCCCATAATTTCATGATATCTATAAATAAGAAGCTACCCGGAGCCATGGAGCTAGAGCTCGAAGACTTCTACGTCCGCGGCGTGTTCGTTGGAAAGAAAGGAAAATCAGAAGCCGGAGCAAAGAAGAAATACGCCTTACTTTCAGAATCGGGCAGGATAAAGATCAAGGGATTCGAGCTTGTCAGGAGGGACTGGTCCAACATATCAAGAGAGACGCAGCGCAAAGTCCTCGAGGCAATACTCAAGGACGGAAGCAAGGAGAAGGCCATGGCAATAGTCAAGGACGTGGTGAAGGACTTGCGCGATGGCAACGTCAATCTCAAGGACCTTGTAATATACACACAGATAAAGAAGAAGATAGACAGTTACGACTCAAAGTCGCCCGAACTGCACGCGGCGAAGAAGGCACTTGCGGACGGAGTGAAGAGAAAGGACGAGCTCGACAACGCGACCATAGGCTATGTTATAACAAAGAATGGGGATTCTATATCGGAGAAGGCCGAGATAGAGGACACCGCCAAGACCTATGACCCTGATTATTACATAAACCACCAAGTCCTTCCAGCAACATTGAAGATACTCAAGGAGCTTGGGTTCAGCGAGGACGAGCTCAAGAATACCGGGTCACAGAAAAGACTTTGATACCTTCGCAATATAACTGATATGATACGATGGAGTACGATTACGAAAAGCTTAAGGCAGCAGGAAGGGTATCAAAAGATGCACTATCCTATGCCCGAACCGTGGTTAAACCCGGAAGCAGCCTCATAGACGCCGCAGAGCAGATAGAAAAATTCATAGCTGATAAAGGGTGCAAACAGGCATTCCCGGTTAACCTATCAACCAACACTGAGGCTGCGCACTACACACCGGAGTTCGGCGACGCGCGCGTTATCGGCGAGAAGGATGTGATAAAAGTGGATCTTGGCGCGCGCAAGGATACATATCTCACCGATTGCGCTACTACAGTATGCCTGGATAGCGAATACTCCAAACTCGCCGAGGCGAGCGAAAAGGCACTTGAAAATGCCATAAGCATGGTGAAGGCGGGCAGGAAGGTCACAGAGATAGGCGGAGAAATAGAGAAGACAGCAAAACAGGCCGGTTTCAAGGTAATAAGAAACCTTGGAGGGCACGGAATTAGCCAGGAAGACCTCCACGCAAACGTCTTTATACCTAATTTTACAAACGGAGACAACACAGAGCTTGAGGAAGGCAGCGTAATAGCAATAGAACCATTCCTTACAACTGGCAGTGGATACGTCACAGATGGCGATGCTCTTCAGATATTCCAGCTTGCAAGCAACAACACGCCAAGGTCTACTGACGCAAGGCAGGCGCAGGGAATAATAGAAAGGGAGTTCAGCACGTATCCATTCGCAATGCGCTGGATGATAAATCAGATGGGGCAGGAATTCAGGGCCCGGAAGGCGCTGGCAGAACTGATAACAATAGGAAACCTAGACACATTCCCAGTTCTTGTGGAGAAGGGAAATGGAATGGTGGCCCAGTCAGAGAAGACGCTCATAGTTACGAAAGACTCTTGCGAGATAGTTACATAAAATTCATACAAACTTGAGCAGGCTGAACTGCTGCTTATCACTCGTTCCTGATGCCTCTAGCTCATTCCCAACGAATATCTCGTTTATCTCGTCCTTTATCAGGTAAAGCCTCTGCCTTATATAATTGTCCAGGCCATACTTTTCGGCAAGATTTATCGCAACAGTAAGGTATTTCTCTATCCCCCCCTTGGATATCGTGAGCAGCAGCTTCCCCTGGTCGCGCTGGCATACTCCTGAGAGCGGCACCCGCCTGTAGTTCGCATTGCATACGGCGCACCTGAATCTCTGTTTTGAGAAGGAATGCAAGTTACCTATCAGATCGGGTATGAAGTGGCTGATTATGACTTTCCTCGCCGCGTCGGCTATCTCCACAGATTCGAGTTTTTCCATTAATGCAAATTCTGCGTCCAGCTTCTCCTGCATTGTCTTTAGCTTTGTGTATGTGCTTCTCTTCGGCGACGCAGATAGCGCCCCAGCAGATGATGCATGGCTAAAAATTAATCCCTGGTAAATGTCTTTGGTGTTGAGCCTATCCTCAACAGAGCTAATCTTCACTTCCGAAGGCGGCGAGTTCAAGTAAGTCTTCTCATAAAACTCTAACGGATAACTATCTACGGTCTCCATAACGTGGACCTCGTCGTCGACCTCTTCCGGCTTCACGTTTATTGTCAGTATAAGCGGCGTATCCATTGTGCCTCCGACCGTCTGCGGTAGGTAGTCTCTAGAGAAGTTTATGAGCGCATCAAGCAGGAGCATCGTCGTGTCTTCGTCTCCGTCGCAATTTCTTCTCCTTGCCGATATGGTGTAAGGATGGGCAAATCCTATATTTGCATCGGTGAATCCTATTATCCTGCCAAGAACTCCGCATGACGTATGCGGCGAAAGCGTTATCACAAGCTTTCCCACCATGTCCTTTGCATCTTGCGCATTGTAGAACGGCTCCAAGCCATATATCTTCTCAAGAGAGTCATCAACGAACTTCGATACCCTAAACAGGTAATCGGAACACCTCCTGTTTACTATGACATCCTGGTGCCTCAATTCAACAAGCTGTGATTCGTTTGTAAGGTCATTTCCCATATAATCCTTGGTGTATCCAAGGCTGCGCAGTTTTTCAATGCCAACGCCTATCTCTTCTGGATAGAAATGCGTTATCGGAACGTCGGTCGCATCGAACCTTGCAGTTCCATCCTTGAATATGTATACTCCGCGAAGCGCCCGGAGTATCCCTTTCCCTATTGGTTCTATTGTCTTATCGCGACTCATCATACCCTTCACCCCCTTTATCACAGGAGGCAACTTGTTTATCTGGAGATCCTTCATAGTCTCGGTCATGATCTTTGCAAGGTCTACTGTTCTTTTTTCGAAGGCCACAGTCTCCATGTTGCACCTCTCGCACTTCGGCCCCTGTATTATTGTTTTGCAGTTCGGGCATACTCTCTCAACATGCGTCCTTCTGTTGCAGTCTTTGCAGAATTGCGAAGGCATTATTCTCTTGCAGCTTGAGCACCTATATCTTGCAATTTCCATCTCTATATTTCCGCTGAACTTCTTTGATACTGCCGAATACGCCGAAGAGACGTTCCTGTCCCTGCCTCCAGCTGCGCCTAGAGGGAAGAGCACATTCGGCGCCGGTTTCATCAGTCTTTCCTTCGCCTTCTCGGGCCTGCCTATCCTTGCCGCTATGTATGTAGACCTTTTCGGTATCCTGAAGGCAGAGATGCTGTTGAGAAGCGCGAGCGTATCTGCAGATCCAGAAATGTCATAATTGTCAACTACGAGCTCATTTATCTTAAGGCTCTTCCTATCCGAGTCCACAAATCCAAGCGAGCACAAAAGGCTCTTTGCAAAGTCCTTCTCTACAATTATCATCCCTTCCTTAGCCTTGTGCGTCACATTAAGAAGATCCAAAGTTCTGCATATGCTCTCGCTGCTTTGCATCTCAATCCTGTCTAAGTCATCTATGGAATTTCCATAAGCCTTTGAGTTCCTTATCATATGCATTGCAAGCTCCACTATGGCGTTCCTGTCAACTGCTTGGAATTCAAACAGGAATCTGGGATGTATGGGCACAGAATACTGCAGCGAAAGACTGTAGGCTAGGTCAAAACCGATTCTGGCATGATCTAAATCCCCGCTAAATCCGGCTTTCCTCAGCTGTGCTTCCCATAATTCTTCAACGTAACTGGTAGGTTTTAGCATCGAATTCGATTTCCTGAAGTCCCCGAATGTTATCAGCATATCTCCAAGGGAGAGTATCTTCTCAACATCATCCTTGTATCTAATAGCCGTCTCCGCGTCGTTTATTCTTAGCGATTCTCCGCTCTTTAGCTTAACAAATGGCCCCTCCAGCGAGTCCACAGGGACCGCCACGCACCCCTTTCCTGCAGAATCCATCTTGAGCTGCGTTCCTATGGCTATGAATTCGCCTGCAATTATCATTGTCGCAGGGCTGAATCCTTTCGAAGCTATTCCAGTGAACCTGCTTCTCCCATACCTGAGTCTGAATCCTCCAACATGGTTAGGATATCCAAGTATCGGCCTGCCAGCCACAAGCTCATCAAGGAATCCCGGGCCATCCTTCTGGGATGGATCTGACTTCTTTATATCCACTTTTATGATGCCATTAAGCCACTCCCAATCAAGACCGAACGGCTTGACTTCCTTAAGCAGCTTCTTGGCCTTCTGGGCTATTCCTTCGCACAGAACCAGCGGCACACCGCCCCTCACGCGGTTTGATATCAAAATTTCCTTGCCATCGTATCCTATCCTCTTGAGATTTGCATGCACTCCTACTTCAATGACCTCCGAAGGCACACCATCAACGCATACTGGGCAATTGCTTACTATGGTTCTTAGGTCATCATCCGGCGGCTTGTACTGGAGCCGTGCGCATCTGGTGTGGTAAAGCTCAGCCTCTTCAAGATATCTCTCTACATCTTCAAGTCCGGGCTTGTACTGGCCTATGTTGAATATCCTTCTGGCGTAATCGGCAAGGGCGACGGACAGCGCAGCTGCAGTGCCTCCTGCGCCCCTTATCGGCCCTGCATAGAGTACTGATATGTAATCCGTGCCATCTGGATTCTTGTATCTTCTTATGCCGGTTATTCCTTCCGTAGGCGCTACCAGGACTCCCTCTGTCAATATTGCCGCTCCAACCCTGACAGCAAGCTCTATCCTTCTCACTGTCTCAAGATTGTCAAATCTGCTGTTCTTGCACATCTCCTCGACCACATTGAAGGCGAGCTTGCTCCTCGACTGTCCCTTTGAAAGCTTCCTTATCATATCCGCAAGCCCCTGCATGTTTATCAGTCCCTCTACCCTGCTTGGCAGGTCGGGCGCCGGGAATATCTCCACCTCCTCTTTCGGGTCGATCCCCTTGGCTCTGGCGGATTTTGCAGTAGAGTAAGCCTTGTCGAATTCCACAGCCAGAGAACCAAAGTATTCCTCAATTTCCATAAACACCATCAACTAAATGAGTTATTGAAGTCAACAATCGACATCTCCCCCTTCTTCGCCTCGTGCACCGGCAGCATCGCCGGAGTAGGTATATGCCCCATCCTCACCTGGAATCCAGTCCTTGCCTGCCATGTCCCGCTGTTGACTATGAGCGTTCCATGATATTCGGCGTATCCGTTCTTATGTAAGTGGCCCATATGCATTATATCAGGCACTTTGTCTATCACCATCGAATCATTCTTTGAGGGTACTATCGGATTGTCGCCATATATCGGTGAGAGGTGTCTTCTCTTGAGAACCTCTAGCATCGCTCCTTCGGGCTTTGAATAGCTGCATCCGGGTATTCCTTGTATGATTGAGTCTAGAGAAGTGCCATGGTATCCAAGTATCCTCATGCCATTTAGAGTCACGTATCCCGGGTTTGACACCAGATGTATGTTGCTGAGCTTAAAGTCCTTGTAGAATTCCTGCGGAAGAGGAGGCTGCGGCTCGGCTCTCTGCACTGCATCATGGTTTCCAGTAAGTAAAAACACATGTACATATTCCGGAACCTTGGAGAAGAGAGTGAACATCTCTGAATATTGTTTGTATATGTCATCTATAGCAAGCTCCTTCTCCTGGTTAGGATACACGCCTATACCATCTACTAGGTCTCCGCTTACCACTATGTACTTGAGCTTCTCCGCAAGCTCTTTCTTGTAATCATATTTCCCATTCACCCATTCAAGGAACTTGTCAAACTGCTTCTGCATGAAGAGCTTGCTGCCCACATGCACATCCGACATGAACGCTATACCAAAATCCTCCTCGGTTCTCCTGCGCTGCCTGATTGGTATATCTGGATAAATCAGCGAATTGGCTATTACAAAAGGCCCGGATATCTTTCCGCGAACTGCGACAACCTCGTCACTTACTATCTTCGAAGCGCTGTCAAACAGATCAGCATACCGCGCAGCGGCATCGTTTTGCGGTTTGTAGAAGAGCACATTCGCAGTTCCAGTCTCATCCTCAAGTTTTAGCAGCACGTGTCCTTTCTGTGTTACCCTCTTCTCATAAACCATCCCAGCTATGACCACTTCCCTTCCATCAGTATACTGCTTTATGCTCTCTATGCCGTATGCCATGCCCGACGCCCTGCTGCTGTTGCTGTCCGATATTATTGCCTTTATCCTGCGAAGCCTGTCATTGAAAAGATTTGCAAAGTCGGATACCTTGCCAGAGGTCTTCTCCGTGGCAACGTTTTTTATCTCAAAGTCCTCCGGCATCTCCTTGGCCGCAGGCTTGAAGTTTGGCGACCTTATTATCTCGACCTTCTCTTGCTCTGGATACTCCTCATTGTCGTTCATTAGGGCGACGAGCATTTCTTTTGTAAGCACCTGCATGCCCTCCCCAGATCCAAACTTGTCACGCGCATGTGCGATTATGGCCTCAAGGTCCACTCCAACAAGATCCCAATCAGTAATCTCCGAACTCACTATGGCTATTCCGGCGAGCCTTCTTGCAAGTTCTTTGACGAGTTCATCATTAGCCATTAAGAAGTCACCACAGCCCCCAGAATATTAAACTGGCTATCTTTATAAAATTGCCACAAAAAAGCGTGTAAAATAGTTAACCAGAATATAAGCCAATGCCCTTTAATGGGCAAAATGTCCTTCACTCCTTTATTGATTCAAGGTCGCTAAGCAGATTCCAGACTACGGTCCTTGCATAGGGGGGCAGGTTTATGTCATTGCTTATCTCGTCTATCTTGTAAGTTGCAGCAGAAGACCTAACAGAATATCCTGCCTCCGGCTGATCCAGCGCCTTCCTTGCGTCGCTAAGAGCGCTCTTCACGTTCCTTGGAACGCTGTTGTCATTAAGTAGCATGTCTATCTGCTGCTTTATTTGCACGATCTTCGCGTCAAATTCCTTGTTAGCTTCCATGTAAACCACACAACCGGGCCCGACGGGATTTGAACCCGCGACCATCACCTTAGAAGGGTGCTGCTCTATCCAAGCTGAGCTACGGGCCCAACAGCTTATCATAGGGAAAAGAGCTTTTTAACGTTTTGCGTTATCTGCGCCGACGTTTCATTGAATGGCAATCCTTTGAGCTCGGATATCCACTCTACCGTCCTTATGACGTCAAGAGGGCTCTTTCCCACTACTGGTGAGTCCGTCTCAACTGATATGTTACTTATGTTAAGTGCATTTATAACCCTTTTCCTCCTCGATGACTCCGTTGGCGGTATCGATATAAGATAACCAAGTCCTGCAAGCTCTTGGGCCATAGTCTCATCTCCCTCAAAGAAGTGAAACAGTGCTTTACTAACTGCATGTTTCTTGACAAGCGCAATCACATCAGTAATTGCTCCTCGCGAATGAACAACTATTGGTATGTCAAGTGATTTTGCCAGTTCTATCTGGCGCTCGAACACACGCATCTGAAGTAACTTTTCCGGCCCTACTTTGTAATCCAGGCCTATCTCGCCTACACCGACGACCTTCTTGTTAGCCTTCACAAGGCCGGCTATTTCATCTATAAAATCTTCGTCTGTAGCTGCATTTTGCGGATCGATTCCTATAACTGCAAATACCATCTCCCCGTCAGCTACCTGTATGGCAGCCATGCTTGACAACCTGCTGCCTCCAGCAGTTATTATGGTACTTAAACCACCCAACCTGGAGTCCTTCTTTATTATCTCAGGCTCCTGGAACATATCCAGATGGCAATGCGCATCTATTAGCTCATTTCCAATAAGAAGAGATTCTTTGCTCTCTGTAACCTGCTTTAGCATCAGAACACCTGCAAATCATTCTCTCCTAACCTTTATCAGTGCGGCCTTCTTGTCGAAATCCTCAATGTTTATATCTATTCTGCTCCTTCCGTCGCTCTCAATCTTCACACTGGCGTCATCAACCCTGTTATTTACGAAGTCCTTTAACGCCTCCCTCATATGGTGCTTCCATAATGCCACATCGCTCGGATTAGGCACAGCCCCCTT
>DAIDLJ010000013.1:22054-22360 GCA_027449585.1 Microcaldota archaeon
GCATACGCCACAGCTCATCTACTTTGTCAGGATATCTGCCATACATACCAACCTCCTCATAATGGTTTCTCGGACTGATTTCGTATCCTGTGACCAGTATATAATAGAAACGATCGCCGTGCAGGTCCCTGAAACTGCCTGCTCTACTTATGCTAAATTCATCTTCCGAATGGAGCTCTATAAGCACCTGCTTTCCGTTCACGAAGAACGGGGTGACTATATCTGGAGGATAAGTGTGGCGCCCTCCAGCGCGCAGCTGCCTGAGGAATTCTTCCTCCCTTGCAACATCTGATTCTTGTTCAAGCT
>DAIDLJ010000014.1 GCA_027449585.1 Microcaldota archaeon
CGGTAGTACTTGATAATGTATCAAAGATCTATAAATCGGGAGAGATAGAGGTACGAGCCCTAGAGAACGTCTCCTTCAAACTTGAGGAGGGAGAATTTGCGGCGATAGTAGGACCCTCTGGAAGCGGAAAATCTACCCTGATGAACATACTTGGGACAATAGACCGACCCTCGCACGGGGAGGTCTATATAGATGGGATGCCGACTTCAAAGATGAACGGCGACGCATTGGCCGAATTCAGGAACAAGAAGCTCGGATTTGTATTCCAGGCGTTCAACCTAATAATGGGAATAGACGCGGAGAAGAACGTGGAGCTCCCATTGATGGTCGGCGCCACTGCGGAGAGCGAGAGAAGAGAGAAGGCAGGCAAGTTGCTAAACAGGTTGGGCGTGGGACATAGACTACGGAACAATCCGACGCAGCTTAGCGGTGGTGAGCAGCAAAGAGTTGCAATAGCACGCGCACTGGTCAACGATCCCACGCTAATACTTGCGGATGAACCCACAGGCAATTTGGATACAAAATCTGGAGAGGAGGTAATAAAATTGCTTAGAGAGATAAGTAAGTCAGGGAAGGTTACAATAGTCATGGTTACCCACAATAAGGAAACCACAAGGTATTGCGATAGGATAATCTATATCAAGGATGGTAAGATGGAAAAGCAAGAGGTCTTGAAATGAATTTTGGAAAGGGCATTCTGATTGTTTTTGTACTGGCAGGTATGATGCCACTGGCTTTTGCTGGGCTTAGTGGCCCTTCGCCGATACCCAACCCGCCAAATTTCTATATCACCACAAATGCTACAACTCTGTGCAAGGGACAGGTAAATTACATACCAATAACCGTAACGAACAAAGCGACAACGATAGGCAACCCTCACTCTCTAAACCAGACCTATACTGCTACTGTCGGACCCAATCCGCAGATGCAGAACGTAGTACTTAGTATGGCAGACACTAAGGGCTTTTACTCTGTAGGCAACGGGACAGTAAGCCTTGGGAACATTGGCGCGGGAAGCTCTGCATCTGCAATTGTCCCGGTGTTTGTTGGCGCAAATGTATCATCGCTGATCTCTGCAGGAATATCAATAAACTACTTCTACTACACTTACTATACCGACACTGAAATAAGAAACGTCACTCTTGCCACGCAGCTGTGCAACCAGCCGCTCTCTGTGAGCATAACGCCGGGAGTTTTGACTGCAGGCAACACGCAGACGCTTACGGTAAATATAACTAACAACGGGGCAACGACGCTAAATGGCATAACGATGTACGTAAAGTTCCCAAACCAGTATGTCGCATGGCTTGGCAACCAGCAAATAGCGGTAAACTCGCTACTGCCTGGCGAGACAGTATCAAGAAATGCACAGATATTCGTCTCTTACAATGCATCTGATGAATTTGCTGCGAATGTCTCCGCAACATTCTACAACGGCACCAATCTTGAGCAGATATACCAGAACAAGGAGATGCTGGCAAGTGGCATAATAAACCTGACCGCGTCGAGCATAACCCTATCGCCATCAATACCTACTCCGGGCAGCATATTCTCCATATCATTCGTGCTCACAAACACTGGGACATCGGCAGCAAGCGCGGTTACTGCGACGATTCTGCCAACAAACGGATTTCGGTACTTTGGCTCTGATTCGATATTTGTAGGGTCGGTAGGAGCAGATAGCCAGACACCTGTAACGCTGACTTTGCAGGCTGGCAATAAGACCAAAGACGGCCAGTACAGCATCCCGATACGCATAGACTATCTCAATACAATAAGGCAGAACAATTCCCAGTCAATACAGGTTCCGGTCATTTTAGGCGCAGCGGCGACAAATGCCACAAGATTCTCTGGAAGGACTGCTACTGGAGGAGGTGGGTCGCTATTCACTATAATCTTAATACTGATAGTGATAGCTCTTGCGTATCTTCTCTACAAGGAGAAGGAAAAAACAGGAGAGCACCATAAGAAGTGAATGCAAGGTTTAGTGCATGGAATTGAAAGACATTTTGTGGCTGAGCTTCACGGACCTTAAGGAAAAGAAAGTCCGCACGGCGCTCACGATATTCATGGTGGTAATTGGAGTTGCATCGATAGTGGCACTAGTCTCCCTTACTGCTGGAATAAGCGCAAGCATACAAAAGGAACTGTCTTCGCTTGGTCCAACATCAATAATACTGACTTCCACAAGGGCTTCGGGTTTTAGCGCCATAGACACGGCAGAACTTGCATCTTTGCCCAACTCAAGTGTAGTTGTGCCAATAGTTACAGGAGCTGCATCTCTTGCTTCCGGTAACCAAAACGTCTCTGTGACAGTGGTGGGTGTCACCACGCAGGGGCTACAGGCGCTACTTGGCGGCAATGTTAGCCTCTACCAGGGAGCGGTTTTCCAGGATACTATTGCACCGGATACGGTACTGGGCCACGACGTCGCTTTTCCATCGTCCGCTGCAGGAAAGCAGAGCTTCTTCGTAGGACAGACGGCGACAATGCAGTTAGGAGGAAGGGGCGGGTCGAAATATACCATACCAATATCAGGCATACTTCAGGCATATGGGTCCTCGATAATACCAATAGACTCGGCAGCAATAGTATCGTTGCCTGCTGCTGAGGCGTTGCTGCATCGTACATCATTCAACGAGATACTCGTCAAGGCTTCAAATACCTCCAGCGTTACGCCTCTGTCTACATTGATATCAGACATATATGGCAGCAATGCTAGGGTGATAAACACGCAGCAGCTTGCAGCAACTGCGGCGTCCATAATAGGATCAATAAGCCTTCTGCTTATTGTGATTGCAGGCATATCACTGTTCGTCGCATCAATAGGCATAATGAACATAATGCTCATGGCAGTACTTGAAAAGACGCATGAGATAGGCATAATGAAATCGATAGGATTCAAGAGCCGCGATGTGCTTACTGTATTCCTCTTTCAGGCGTTAATAATAGGCATGATTGGGGGCATAATAGGCATCTTTCTTGGCGCTGCGGCATCTTATGGACTTGCTGCGGCTAGCAGCTCTGGATCTAGTAGCTCCTCGGCGCCACAATCTTCTGGTTCTGCGACTTTTGCCGGAGGACCGCGTGGTGGGGGTGGAGGGCTTGGGTCCTCATCCTCAGGACCGGGAGGAGCGTCATCAGGGGGCGGACTATCTTTTCAGCCGGTACTGAGCATGTCAACGATAATTGAGGCCATGCTTGTGGCAATAATTGTAAGCGCATTGGCAGGGATATATCCTGCATGGAGAGCATCGCAGATGCAGCCAATAGATGCCCTCAGACAGCTCTAGCCGTAAGAATTCCAGTTAGGTATTTATTACTTCAAATAAATTGTTAAGCATGGAACCAGACAGGCATTATGATAGCAGGACTGCAAGCATACTGCTGATAACCGCATCGCTCATACTCATGGCGAACGGGATACTCAACATGTACCGTTTCTCCATGCAGTTTGGCGTTGGAGTGGGCGCGATTGCGGAGAGTTACTACCACAACATAAGCATAGCGCCAGCCCTTATGCCTGCAGCGAACCTGATTAGCACCACGTACCAGACCATAATGGAATCTGCACTTGCCTCCGCAATAGCATTCATTATGTTCGTAATGGCTTTCATGCTCTTCCTTAAAGGCCCTACGAATTATGAGACATACCTCAAGAGATACGTTCCACTGCACCTGGTGCTTACACTGATATACTTAGTGATCATAATGATCATGAGCTTTGCATTCTCCTCGGCAATAGACAGCTTTGCGCTCTATATGAGCTATCTTGCGATCGCAATCTGCATAGTAATAGATATTTACCTGGAGTACAGCGCGCGCAGACCTACGGAGGCAAGCAGATTTGGCAGGGGTATAAGCATAAACCCGCTAACACCGTATTCTAACCTGGTAAAGCTTAGGGAGATGCTCTTTGGCAACCTATCCGGGGAGGTTGGCATAGTTGACAAGCACTTCAACTCCGCAGCCATGGCGAATCTGCACAGGCTTTTGCCTGCAGAGAGCGGCAGGATAACCTCGCTGAGGATACTCACATCGGAGGAGATGCTTGACTCTAAATTCAGCGGCAACTACCAGGACCTAAAGAGCGAGCTCAAGAACATTGGCATAGACTTGGAACTTAGGATAATGAGCAAGGAGGATTCACTTAGCCAGCACGAACGATTCATATTCGACAGCAATGTTTCGTATAAGATACCACCGCTGAGCATAATAAACAAAAAGAGCGAGCATATAGTGAAGATGAGCACTAGGGATGCAAAGACAAGATTCGATTATCTCTGCAGAAGTGCGATAAAGCTGGAGAACTATTCACAGAAACAGGGAAGATCCGAAGTTGAATAAGAATAACGCATGGGCCCGCGGAGAATCGAACTCCGGTCTCCGCCGTGTGAAGGCGACGTCTTACCATTGGACTACGAGCCCGTAGGGATTAAAATAATTAGGGATAGATAGAATAATATATCGGTGAATCCTTGACTAAATACTACACTGGAAAGGGGGATGACGGAACCACTGGCATACTTTCCAGCCATAGGGTCAGGAAGACCAATGCGCTAATCGAGGCAATTGGCGACCTTGACGAGTTAAACAGCGCAATTGGAGTGGCATTGCTTTATGTAAATGATAAGGGAGTCTCCAAGACGCTCAGGTCGGTGCAGAGCGATCTGTTCGTTCTGGGAGCTAATCTGGCCTCAGCAGAAGGGCAGAGAATCGGCAAAGCGCAGATAAAGGAGACCGCGCTGAAAGGGCTCGAAGCCGGGATAGCAGAACTTGACGGCAAGACGCCGGAACTAAAAGAATTTGTGCTTCCGGGAGGTAGCGTTGCTTCGGCGCATGTGCACCTTGCCAGGGCAGTGGCGCGCAGAACGGAGAGGAGAGTACTAGCCGCAAGGTCGGACTACAAGATAGACGCCATGGCTATAGCATACCTAAACCGGCTCTCGTCCTATCTCTTTGCAGCGGCGATGTATCTGAATGCCAAGGAGAAGGTAGACGAGCTCCATCCAAAGTATTAGCCTCTTTGCATGCTCAGCTTCTTTTTTATAGCGCTTGCGGCTGCCTGAGAAGACATTTTCGACGTGTTTATGCTGATGCTGTGCTGCGATCTTATCTTTTTGAATGGGCCATACATCTTTTTGAATTCAAAGAACTCCTTCTTCTCAGTTATCTTGCTAAATGCCGAGCCCTTCCTGGACGCCATCCTTCTTAGCAGGGTCCTTGCATCGCACCTTAGCTCTACGAAGAAGACGCAGCCGCCGCTGCGCTCAACGATATCTATGGTCCTGCCTATGAAGTCCAGGTCGTTGGGCCTTGCATAGGTGAATATCAGGCCCTTTTCGATGCTCGCGGTGGTGGCTATAGCGGCAAGATTAACTGCCCTGATCATCTCCTGGGTTCTTGGGCCGCTGTTGCCATAGATTGACTTGGCAAGGTCTATTGCTATATGGTTGTGGAACACAGAATATCCGAGGATTCCTGAGAGCTCCCTGGCAACAGTGAGCTTGCCTACGCCAGGAGGGCCATATATGAATATCAGCTCCATGATAAGGCTATACGCTGAAGTATTCTTTAAACTTAGGAGTTGTCTCTATCTTCTTGGTCCGCTTGTACTTGTGCGTCTGCACAAACTCCTTCTGCTCGAGCTCGCCCATGTATTCGTAGGTAGATGAGCCGAAGTACTTGACAAGGTCGCTCTGGAAGACACCCTCATTCTTGCTTATGTACGCAAGTATCCTTAGTGCGCCCCGGCTTATGTCAGGCCCCTTTGCAAGCGAACTCACTCTTGATACGTACTGATCCTTCAGGCTGAACATGTACTTGCCGCTTATGGCCATTATCTTGAGGGAGGTGTCCTTTGCGTCGTATTCGGCAACAAGTTCATTTAAAAGACGCTCTATCAGGCCTGGCGATGCTATGCCCGTTGCGGTGGATATCTCGCTGATGCTCATTGCATTTGGCGACATGAAGAGTGCGGCTTCTATAAGCCTCTTGGATTCCGAGTTCTCATCCATCAAATCTACTTGAGCGCTATTATTATCTCTGAGAAGAACTTCTCCTGTATCATGGTTACCCTGTCCTTGTGGGCAAGAAAAAGGAGGGGTATGAAAAGGCCCAGCAGCGGATCGTTTATCGATGAGAGCCTGGACAGGTACGAGAAGGTCACCATGTTGCTCTTGTCGACGTTTTCCTTCATTATGTCATAGAGCTTCTCAGTCTCGGCCTCTATGTCGAAGTTTTCCAGCTTTATTGGAACGAATGGCAATGGCTTTTCCGATGGGGAGAGCCTGGTCTCCTTTATCTTCATGGCCTCGTCAAGCGCAGATATGAGTTCAGTAAGTGATATCTTCCTTGTCGGAGGCAGCCTGAGCCTGAAGTTAAGCGTATCTACAACTATGTTGGGCCTTTCGAATCCTGCTTCCGATGACTCTTCGGTGTCGGCATAGTCCTGCAGGCTTATGTAGTTGCTCTTTAGTCTGAGGAGTATGGCGGCGGCAAGTATTATGTTTGCTGGAACCCTCAGATCAAGGACCTTGAGCTTCTTTACAGTGTCGATGTACTTGTCGACGATGTCTATGATGTCTATGTTCCATGGATCCAGCTTGTTCTTTTCTGCAAGGTCCAGAAGAAGATCTCTCCATGTTGCTTCGTTGTTGACTAGGTCGATTATGTCCGAACTGGTATTTACCTCTACCACTAGTTCCGTCTGCATGGTCGCCATGGTTTGTTTATAGAGGTCAAATAATAAATATCTTTGGCATAGACGGCGCAGCACAAAATTTAGCTCAACGTTTAATAACTTTTATTGGAAAATAAATACTGGGAGATGAGATGGCTGATTTTAAGAATGAATTTACCTACAAGAAGTTTCTTGAATCTGGAAGAGAGGAGGAATTTGACAGGCTTTTTGACAACGCTGTTGCAAAGGTGAAAAAAGAGGTGCTTGGCAAGAAGCATCCAATGTACATAGGCGGAAAGGAGGTATTCGCAAACGAGGAGCTTGTTGAGTATTCGCCGATAGACAAAACAATAGTCGGAACTTTCCAGAAAGGTACCCGTGAATCTGCAAGGCAGGCAATTGAGGCGGCATATGCGGCGTTTGATGAATGGAGCAATCTTGATTATAAGGAGAGGGCAAGGATCATGGACAGGGCTGCGGACCTCTTCTCGCAGAGGAAGTTTGAGATATCCGCAATGCTCAGCATAGAAAATGGCAAGAGCAGGTATGAATCCGTAGGAGAGGTCGATGAGGCAATCGACTTCCTTAGATACTACTCACTGGACATGATCAGAAATAAGGGGTATGTGAGGCGTGCATCACTTGAAGCCAGCACCGCGAAGGTGAAGGCAGGATTCCAAGGCGCGCCGGGGCGCGAAGAAAAAGTTACCGTAGCCATGCGGCCGTATGGCGTATTTGGAGTTATAGCGCCATTCAATTTCCCGATATCGATATCCGTAGGGATGAGCACAGGTGCATTGATAACTGGAAACACGGTGGTGTTCAAGCCTTCGTCTACCGATAACATGACAATGCTCAGCGGTATAGAGATCTACAAGGTGTTTAGGGATGCCGGGGTTCCGGCTGGGGTATTCAATTACGTTACCGGCCCAGGATCCGAGGTAGGAGATGAACTTGCGATAAATCCGATGGTCGGTGGGATAGCCTTCACAGGGTCAAAATCGACAGGGATAGGCATGCTAAAGAAGTCCTACGAAGCTGGCTTGCTCAAGCCGTTCATAGTTGAGATGGGAGGAAAGAACCCGGTGATAGTCTCAAAATACGCGAACCTTGATTATGCAGTTTCTGGAGTGGCAAGCGCGGCGTTCGGATTCTGCGGGCAGAAGTGCAGCGCAACATCCCGTGTGTATGTTCATGAATCGGTAAAGGAGCAGTTCATAAGCAAGCTCCTTGATAAGGTCAGGACGTTCAAGGTCGGCAATCCGCTCCTCAAAGACAACTACATTGGGCCGCTCATAAGCGGATCGGCATTGAGCAAGTACAAGAGCGCCGTCCAGGAAGCGTCAAAGAATGGGCGAGTTATATTCGGAGGGAAGAGCGTTGACACGGGGCTTGGGGGTGCTTACGTTGAACCGGCAATAATGGAGGGTGACCACAAGAATGTGCTCTTCCACGAGGAGCTCTTCGTGCCGTTCCTTTCGATATCCACATACAAGAAATTTGACGAGGCTCTGGCCATGGCAAATGATGTGCCTTACGGATTGACAGCAGGGCTCTACAGCGAGAAGAAGGCAGAGATCAAGGAATTTGTTAAGGCAATAAAGTCAGGTACGATATACATCAACAGGGAGACGAGCTCGAGCACCGGAGCCATAGTAGGGCTGCAGACGTTCGTTGGATGGAAGAGCAGCGCGCTGACAGGGAAGGGAAGCGGGAGCAGATTCTATCTCCAGCAGTTCATGAGGGAGCAGAGTCAGACGCTTGTTAGATAAATTGGTATTCTATGCTTGATTTCTTTCTGGGGAAACCGGTTTACGAGAAGAGGACGGTCAGTTATGGGAAGAGGCATTTTAATGTCGAAGTGGCAGACTCGATTAGGAAAAGGATGAAGGGATTGATGGGTCGCACCAGTCTGCCGGAGGATGGCGGCATGCTCTTCATATTCGGAGCGCCAGGGAGATATGGGTTCTGGATGGCGGGGATGAAGTTTGGCATAGATATAATCTGGCTCGATAGAAATGGTAGCGTGGTCCATATTGCAAGAAATGCAAGACCATGCGCGTCAATGATTGGATGCGAGACGATAACGCCAAAGAGGGATGCCATATATGTTCTTGAGTTGGTAGCTGGGACAGGGAAGAAGCTAGGGATAAGGATCGGCAGCAGGTTTTCCCTCCAATAGGCTTAGTGAATCCTTTTAAACTTGATTAAAGATAGAATATTTGAAATTGGCCGAGGATTTTTATGGCAGTAGTGGAGAAAACGCTCAGGGTAAGCCTACCAAACGAAGTAAAAAAAGCTTTGAAAGAGGTGGAGAGCAGGCTTGCTTCCTTCAAGGTGTCAGATTTTGTAAACCAGGAACTCTTTGATCCTTCAATGCA
Organism: Microcaldota archaeon; assembly: GCA_027449585.1. Lineage (GTDB taxonomy): Archaea > Micrarchaeota > Micrarchaeia > Micrarchaeales > CABMGC01 > JAJZNA01. The sequence goes on from DAIDLJ010000014.1 coordinate 9,064, forward strand.
TCTGCTCAACAAGCAAGGCAAACTACTTAGGCCTACGCTTTTGCTTCTTGGATCGCATCTTATTGACAGGAATCCTTCTGATTACATAGACCTTGCGGTTGCAGCGGAGATGCTGCATGTGGCTTCACTCATACACGACGACATAATAGACAGAGACCATGAAAGGAGAGACTTGAAGGCAGTGCATGAGCAGTATGGACGCGAGGCTGCGCTTCTGGCTGGAGACGCCCTTGTTGCAAAGGCGGTTGCTATTTCATCTAAGTACGGGGAGAATGTACTAAGTGCAATGGCAAAAGCAAGCGTTGACATGTGCGCTGGAGAGCTTCTCGACTACAAACTGCAGAAGAACAATAAGATGCCAAGCGTCTCTGAATGCATAAACATAGACCTGCTAAAGAGCGCCTCGCTCATAGCAACGTGCTGCAACATAACCGCAGTCCATTCGGGTAGCCAAATGGCAGATGAGATACATAAATTTGGTAGGGATCTTGGAGTTGCATTCCAGATAAGGGACGATATCGTAGACTACGGCGAATGGGCGGAACGGGGGAGGAAAGGCTTGCTCATACCAAACATAGTCTCAAGCCTTGAGAGCGAGAACGGTCTTGGGAGCAGTGAAGCGTTATCCAAGGCAGTGGCAATCAATTCTAGGTACGTGAAAGACGCAATGGATAGGCTTGGAAACGGAGCCGCAGCGGAATCAATGAAGGATTACGCAAAATTAGTGATGATAAAGTCTTAGATGCTTATTATGGAGGGCGTTGGATTTTACAAGCATGGCGGACCTGAGGTTTTGAAGAGGATAGACGCCCCTGATCCGATACCAGGAAATAGGGACGTAGTCGTTGGGAGCATCGCTACCTCGGTAAACAGGATAGACATACTCTCACGAGTAGGATACCATGGGCTTGAGGTTGAGATGCCACATTTTCCTGGAAGTGACATAATAGGGATAGTGGAGAAGGTGGGCCGAGATGTGGATAACGTTTCGGTTGGGGAGAAGGTGACTGCAAATAATACTTATGGATGCGGAAAGTGCCAAGCGTGCAGGTCCGGCGATGCGACGCTATGCGCAGATTGGAAGATGATAGGGCTTGATGTCAACGGAACTTACGCAAGCATGGTAAAGATACCGGCATCATCAATATTTAGGCCCCAAAAGAGGTTCTCCGATTACGAGATTGCCTCGATGTCGCACAACATGACTGTGGTTTGGAGGGCGCTAAGGACAATTGGGAAGGTCAGTGCAGGGGAGGTGGTAGTGATAAGGGGCGCTTCGGGCAACGCAGGGATATTTGCTGTGATGATTGCAAAGGCGCTCAAGATGAAGGTGGTTGCACTATCCAGAAACAGTGAAAAAAGAAGAAGGCTAAGACAGCTTGGAGCAGATCTGACGCTTAATCCAAAGGATGGCAAAGAGCACTTGAAGAGAGCAGTACTTGACTTTACCGACGGAAAAGGGGCAGATATAGTAATTGAGTCATTCGGTGCGACGGCTGGAGAATCTATAGAATGGCTCAGGCCTGGCGGAAGGGCAGTGGTGTTTGGTTCGATTGCAGGCACGCAAGCTAAAGTAAACATACCTTCTTTATATCTTAACGGAGCAAGCATACTTGGCACGCACAATGCAAGTACAAAGGACTTCTCAGAAGCCTTCGAATTTGCAGTTAGGCATAACATAAGGCCTATAATAGCCAGGGTAATGGATATATCGCAGGCAAAAATAGCACAGACAATGCTAGAGCAAGCCGAACCGTTTGGCAAGATAATATTGAAACATTGGTGAATTTATGAAGATGACCAGGGAGGATTTTGCGTATTTCATACTGCCGGCATTGCTCTGGCCGATAGTGTTCATAGCATTGCGGAGCAAGTTCGTTTACGCAATGCTTGTGGCTGCGCTGTGCCTTGCAGCATTTACGCTTTATGGATACAGGGACAGAATAAAGTTCAGCTATAGAAAGGCCAACTATGCATCGATACTTCTGCTTGGGATAATAGGCAGCGTGGCCTTATACCTGGCCTTCCTGATAGGATACTATGCTACTGTTCTGCTTGGACTTAGCAGCTACGTATCTTCCATATACACAATGCTCTATTCGCAGGGAGCCGCGCTTGCAGTTGCCCCGATTCTCATATTGATAGGGATATCTGAGGAGATATACTGGAGGGGAGGGCTGCAAGGGTACATAAGGAAGAATTCGAAGGTGTTCGCCAATAAGGCATGGCTTGGATCGGCCCTGTGGTATGGCGCCGTGCATCTTCTTACATTGAATCCGATTCTTGCACTGTCAGCATTCGTTGTGGGAATCATAACTGGCCTTATAGCAGAAAGGTATGGTATTTTAGTATCTTCCGTAACACATATTATATGGCTAATAGCCATAGTGCTCGTAATACCTATAGGGATTTGATGGCAAAAAAGCGCTCTAAAAAAGTAAGCAGCAGGAAAGCTCCAAGGAAGACTGAAAGGAAAATTCCATTCAATATCAGATATTACATAGAGGAGATGTTCGAGCCGACAATAATGTATTGCGGATTCTCTGCGCTGGTTGGAGTCGTAGGGGCACTGCATTACGGCCATGCAGTGGCATTGTACGGGATTCTCGCCATAATAGGAGTGATGCTTGCACAGATGTCAATAAACCTAATAGACGATTATGAGGATTACACGTCCGGACTTGATCTGGATACCGTCAAGACCAAATTCAGCGGCGGAAGTGCGCTCATAGTTGACAGAAAGATAGACCCGAGGAATGTGCTACTGATGGGAGTTATTGCATTCTTACTAGCTGCAACCATAGGGCTTTATCTCATAAGCATATATCCGATACTGATTCCGATAGTGATCATAGGCGCAGCAACAATACTGTTTTATGCCAGGTTCTTCTCTAAGGTACCTTATGCCTCAGAGCCGCTAACCGCTATCAACTTCTTCCTAGTCGCAATGGGAGCATATATTGCATCTGGAGGTCCGCTGATGAGCGCAAAGCTATTTGCTTTTGCCGCCCTTGCCATAGGGTTCCAGGTTGGCATAGCCGTAGTAGTCAACTTCCTTCCAGACAGGGATGCTGACAAAAAACACGGAAGGAGGAATGCAATAGTCATGATGAGCAGCAACAGGGGCGTTGCACTGCTATATCTGGTCTTCGAATACGTCTCTTTCGCGCTGGTTACTGTGGGCGTGCTAATGAAATTCCTCCCACTTGCATGCTTATTGATACTTGTGACTTTGCCGATGATTGCAAGCGTATTCAAGGGAATGTTTGAGTATAAGGATCCAAAGAGCTATGAGAAGACGATGGCAACAGCGGCTCTTGCTGAGTTTGCATTCATCGTACTTCTTGCTATAGGCTTTATACTCTAAGTCCCAATCCAAGGGCTACTTATCTGCAGAGGCTATGAACGCTATGCCTGAAGGGAGGTTCCTTATCCTGACATTTTTAAAGCCTGCAGAGAGCATCAGCCTTGCTAGCTTCTTCTTGTCGAATTCCTTTATTGTACGTACGAGCCACGCATAGGTATCGCCCTCCACAAAAGATCCGACGAATAGCATCACTTTAGAGTATGCACGGAAGAATGTGCCCTGGATTGGATCATCTGGAGCTGCCATATCAAGAAGCACTATCCTGCCGCCAGGCCTGAGGAGCCGGTAGGACTCTGCAAGGAATTTTTGCAGACCCTTCTTCTCATCTTTGGAATTTACAAAACTGCGCAGCGCGAACCCGGAAGTTATGACATCAAATGAGCCGTCCCGGTGTGGTATACTAAATGCGCTGCCAAGTTCATTCTTTATGTTCCGTATGTCCATCTTTGAGAACTTAATTTCTGCAAGATCTAGCATGTCCTTATTGAAGTCATAAGCGACCACTTTAACGGCCTTCCCATTTGAAGCTGCTGATCTGCTCACGGCTATTGCCAGATCCCCAGTCCCAGATGCGACATCAAGCACATCGTATCGCATCTTTGGAAGGAGCGACTCTTTGGCCGCTTCTCGCCGCCATAGCTTATCGAAGTTGAAGCTGAAGAGATGATTCATGAAGTCATAATTCTGGTATATCTTTGAAAACATACGGTTTATCTCGGTTGCCATGCTCCCACTTCTTTGTCATTTTTGATACTGTATAATTTAAATAGGCTATGATAAATACTTAATCGTGCCAAGGTGGCAGAATCCGGTAACGCGTACGCCTGGAAATATTTCCTGTAAGCGTATGGTCCTCACGGGCCATTTGGGTTCAAATAAACAGGTGCCAACGCACCTGCTTTGAAAATCCCAACCTTGGCGTATACTCAAGCCGCCATATTTGGCGGTCAAAAATACCGGCCGGATGCCTGTAGAGAAAGTATTAAATATAACCCTGTTTCATATAAGCTATGGACTTAAAGCATACCCTCAGTGGGCATTTCTTTTCAATATCGGGTTTGTGGTCTGGCACTATTAAACTGCATAGCGCCAGCCAGTCATATCGCATGATTTTATATTGGTGAAACTATGGATGGATTTAGGACAAAGGGGGAACCTAAGATTTCTAGGATCAAGGCAAATAAGGCTGCAGAGCTTAAGGGAGTCATGAGACACCCTGAGAGGGACAATGCATTCATAGCCGACGTATACCAGAGGCTCGATAGGGCCATGGGTGGCGGGGTAGTTATGTTCAGCGGCGCTGCAATACACCTAATATGGGCAGACAGGAAAGTAAGCGATATAGACGTCTTCGTCCAGGAGAGAAAACTCTTTATAAACGAGATGCTGCAAAAGAGGCTTGAGAGGGAAGGTTTCACCATATCAGTGCTCAAGGGCAACAAAATATATGCAGTAGTGGACAACAAATCAGGCATAAAGGTCGAGACTGCAAACAGCAGCCTCAAGGTGGACAACAAGATACTTACAGATCACAGGGACATATGCAGGATACTCGGCTGCAAAGAGGACACAGATACGCTAGTCGGCTTTTCGGCAGACACCATAATGAGAGGTAGCATATACCTGCCAATAACAAACAGCAGCGGAGAGGTAGTGAACCTGCGACTTCCAGATCCTGTGCACCAGATAGGGCTCAAGTACAACCTTCTAAGGCTAAGGGGAGGGACAAAGGACATAGAGGATATGAGAAAGATAATGGGCTACTATTTTGGAAACTTCGATTCTTTCGTGCAAAGCGGCGGGGTGGAAAAGCTCAGGAGCGTTGGCGAATTCCTGGGGCAGGATTTCGAGAACAGGATACTTGAGATACTCAGGGGATAATCTTGGGACAGCAGGACAGGATAGGTAAAGCGCTGCGATACGTGAGGCGGCTCCTTGCGAAGAAACTTCCAAAGGGTATGCATTATCATGACATAAAACATACTTTGGACGTCTATACTAGTGCCACGAGGTATGGGCAGATGGAGAAGCTTGAGCGTGACGATGTGGAGCTGCTTGGCATAGCGGGCATCTTCCATGACACTGGGTATATTTATAGATATGAAAGGAACGAACCTGCAGGAGCAAGGATTGCTCAGAGTTACATGAGGAAAGAGGGATTCCGCGATGAGGAGATACGCAAGGTCAAGGCGCTAATAATGGCAACGCAGATGCCACAGAAGCCAAGAGGACTGATGCAGCAGATAATGTGCGACGCGGATCTTGATAGCCTGGGAAGGGATGATTTCATAAAGAGAGGGGATATGCTTAGAAAGGAGCTTGAAGGAAGGAGAAAAAAAACCTTCTCTGAAGAGGAATGGAACAATATACAGTTAGATTTTATTAAACGCCATAAATACTTCACACGGTCGGCAAAGAAGCTGCGCGATGCTGGAAAGAGAAAGAACATTGCAAGGCTAAGGCAGATGCTTAAAAAGAGGTAGAATATCTGATTATTGGCAGTGACCAGAAAGCCTTAAAAACCTTATATCTATAATACTATAGAGTTGCCGTACAATGTGCGGAGACTTATTTCCTTAAGACTTTAAGGAAATTGCAATATTTATACCATTATTGCGTGTTTTATTGGCCAAAGAAAACGACGAACAAAATGCAAAGCCCCAGGAGCAGAAGAAGGCAGCTAGCACTAGCATAGTCAGGATATCCGGAAAGGATATCGACGGAGACTTGAACATACCTGCTGCACTGATGCAGATAAAGGGCATCGGATACAATATGGCCAACGCTATTTCTCTTGGGATAGAGAGCATCTACAAGATACCTAGAAAGACAACCATAGGATCACTCGAAGAGGACGGTATAGAGAAGATAGAGGAGATGCTAAAGGATCCTAAGAAGGCAAACATGCCAAGATACATGCTCAACAGACAAAACGACAGGGACACTGGAGAGAACCTGCATCTGGTAGGAACAGACCTGGTGGTCAAGGTAAGGCAGGATATAGAGAATGACATAAAGATTCAGACTTATAGGGGATTCAGGCATAGATGGGGCCAGAAGGTCCGCGGACAGAAGACGAGGTCCACAGGAAGAACCGGAGCAACAGTCGGAGTCACCAAGAAGGCAGCCGAAGCGGCACAGAAGGCAAGCCAGGCTCCTGCAAAACCTGCCGGAGCAGCCGCACCTGCAGCAGAGGCAAAGAAGTGAGCTGAATGGGAGACCCGAAGAGAATAAGGAAGAAGTTCGTACGATCAAAGCTTATGTGGAATGCCGCAAGAATTGCGCGCGATCACGAGCTTAAGGAGAAGTACGGGCTCAAGAATCTCAGGGAGCTCTGGAAGGCCACCACTGAAGTCAGCAGGATAAGGATGAATGCTAGGGAGGTGCTATCCAACCGTTCGACCCAAGGAGTAGGGAATGCAATGATAGCAAGACTAGCCCGATATAACATAGTGGCTAAGGATGCGAAGATAGATGACCTTTTGGGAATAACTCCGGATGTAATACTAAACAGGAGACTTCAATCGATAGTCTTCAAGAATGGGCTGGCCAGGACGCCAAAGCAGGCAAGGCAGCTCATAGCGCATGGATTCATATCAATAAACGGAAGAAAGGTAAAATCTGCAGGATACATGGTAAAGGCCGAGGAGGAGACGCATATCGGATATTACAGGCCGATAAACATTAACCCTGCGGAGCCGGAGGCAAATCCAAAGGAGAATAAAACGGCGGCACCTGAAGCGCCAAAAGTTGATGAGAAGAAGGTGGAATGATTATGGCTGGAAAGAAAAAGGCAGAAGGAAAGGCAGCAAAGCAGCAGCCGCAGCAAAAAGAGTCGCAGAAGGAGAATATTTCATATGAGAATGCAGCGATAGAAGCCCAGCAGAAGTACGTGCCAAAGGCAATCAGATGGGGAGTGGCACACATATACTCATCAAAGAACAACACGATAATAACACTAACCGATCTTTCAGGATCAGAAACAATAGCTACCGGAAGCGGAGGTATGGTAGTAAGTGCGGATCACGAAGAGGGATCTCCTTATGCAGGGATGCAGGCAGCGTACAAGGTAGCTGCAGTGGCCATAGAAAAGGGAGTTACGAACATAAATATCAAGATAAGGGCGCCTGGCGGTCATGGATCTAAAATTCCTGGGTCGGGTGCGCAGGCAGTTGTCAGAGCACTTGCAAGGAGCGGCATAAAGATAGGTAGCATAGAGGATGTCACACCAATGCCGACAGACACGACTAAGAGGCCGGGCGGAAGGAGGGGAAGGAGAGTCTAATCTTACCATAAGCTCTTTCCTTACTTTATTGTGCAACAGAAAGGCTTGAACTTGTCTTTAGTCTAACTTGGTCGGTCACTTGAGCAGCGCGCCGCCGTCAACTACTATCTGGGAACCGGTCATATACGAAGACATATCGGATGCGAGAAAGAGAACGGCTCTGGCTATATCGTCCGGATCGCCCATCCTTCCCATAGGTATACGCGATTGGAATTCTTTCATCACAAGGTTCATGTCTATCTTCTGATCCATTGCAGACTGCATCGCCTGCACGCCCGGAGTGAGTATACCCCCAGGGGCGACTGCATTCACCCATATATTGAATGGGGCAAGTTCTAGCGCAACGTTCTTGGTAAAGCCCCATACGCCGTGCTTTGATGCATCGTAATGGGCAAGGCCTATTGATGAAGGATGCAAGGCATCTATTGAGGTTATGTTGATTATCCGACCGCCATTGCCGCGCTTCTTCATCTCTTCCGAGCAGTACTTGGTGCAGAGAAATACTCCGATGAGATTGGTGTCTATGACCTTTTTAAAATCCATAAGTTGCATGTAGGAAACTGGCATTGACGGGAATATGCCGGCGTTGTTGACCAGGATATCCACTGCCCCATACTTTGATACGGCAGCATTAACCATCGCTTTCACATCATCTTCCTTTGACACGTCAACTTGCACGGCAAGAGCCCTAAATCCTTTGCCAGAAAGTTCGGTTGCTGTCGCTTGAGCTTCATGCATGTGCAGGGATGCGACAACGACGTTTGCACCCGCCTCTGCAAGACGGTAAGCTATTCCCTTGCCTATGCCGACTGCGCCGGTAACTATGGCAGTTTTTCCATCGAGTCGAATGAGCTCATTAATCGGCCGGTTATCCACAGTTATCACAATAGGATATTGGCGCCAGGATATATACGCATTGTGCTCTCTAGATGCCGATTATCTCGATTGATTTGACCCTTGAACGCATCCCCCTCACTATCCTTATCGATGACTTGCTGACCTTGAAGTGCGCTGCAAGCAGCTCGATGAGACGCAAGTTTGCCGCATTCTCGCGCGGCAGGGCATCTATTTTTACACGATAATTGCCATCGCTACCATCTACTGAGGGCTTCCTTGAATTTGGCACGACTTTTACACTAATAAGCATCTTTCACAACTCATGGATGAAGGAACGAGGCTGCATTGCCGGCAAGGGAGATGATGGGCTGTGGGTATATGCCAAAGACTATGGTGATTGCAACGCACAGGAATACGGCAAGCGCAAGCGGCTTGCTCATGTACATTGGCCGACCGCCAGATTTCTCGGTGTACATGGCCATTATTGCGCGGATATAATAGAAGATGGAGATTATGCTATTAATTATCCCTATGACTGCAAGCCAGAGCAGGTTGGCATTTATTGCACTAAAGAAGAGAAGAAACTTGCCTATGAATCCGGTGGTGAATGGCAGGCCGATTAGGGATAACATAAAAAGTGTCATTGCAAATGCGGCATATCTATTTTCACCGTTCAGGCCTATCATCTCGTCTATGTGCAGCTTGTTGTTCTTCTCCAGCATTGCGACAATCCCCATCAGGCCTATGAATATGAACATGTGTGCAAATATCTGGTACAGGCTTGCCTCGACGCCCTGCTGAGTTGAGGCTGCTATGCCTATCATTATGTATCCGGCTTGGGATATCGAGGAATAGGCCAGCATCCTCTTGGTGTTCTTCTGCACAAGCGCCACAATGTTTCCATAGGTCATCGTGAGCACCGAAAGGATGGCTATGAGCATGAAGAGCTGCTTGTCAGATATGAATACGAGTATGAATATCTGCATCAGGGCTACCAGTCCCACCTTCTTGTTCATTCCGCCCAGCATGCCTGTTATGTAGGCAGGCGAGCCTGAGTAGATGTCCGGAACCAGGACATTGAACGGGAAGATGGATGCCTCGAATCCTAGCGCCGAGATAAAGAGGATTCCTGCAAATGCAGCTACTGTAGCTCCGGAGTACGAGGATAGGGCGAAACTGCCACTGTCGCCGTACAGGAGAACTATCGCGAACGATAGCACGGATATGGCTATGGCAGCCATTATGAACAGCTTTGCAGCAGCCTCTATGCTCCTCCTTGAAAGCAGTATTGAGAATACCATAGGTATAGTGGATAGCTCAAGGCCGATGAATATGGTTATTGTCGAAGTGGCTGCTGAGACCAGATACATGCCAAGGAGCGCGAAGTTGGCCACTATGGCAAAATCTGAATAGTTATCCGAGTAGCTGAATGCGATAAGGTTCACTATGAAGAAACCTGCAGTAAATATCGCAAATAGGAATGTTGAAAATGCATTTATGGAGAAGGCGTTGGCGACTACTCCGGAATATCCCGAGATTAAAAGCAGGCCTATAGAAATTAGCAGCATGATAGGAAAGACCATATTTATCGTGAACTGGCTGCTTTTGTCATCAAAAAGCCGAAAGACCAGGTTGAAGAGTGTCATGATTACGGCAAGCGCCATGAAAAGGTATTGATAGATCAGACAATCACCAGGTAGTAGAATGAAGCCAGCATTATCAGCAGGCCGATTATGAATATTATGGCATAGTAGTTTATGTTTCCAACTGAGGCTTTTCGCAACTCGCCGCCGGTGCCCAGTACAAGTGAGCCTATCCTATCATAGAAACTGCTCAGGCGCTGGTCGAACTCAGACACGCCGGAAGAGAACCCAGATGTTATCACAGCTATCAGATCATAGAAAAGGTTGACGATCGGACCAGTATAGATTATCCTTCCAAGGTAGCCTATGCCTATCTTTATTGAATTTTTGTAGTATGTGAAATAGCCCAGAGCGGCTCCGATTGCTATTATGACAAGATATATCACGCTATCTGTTGCGCTAAATGGCATTGAATTGCCCAGGGATAGATATGACAGGGCGCCCCCATATCCCAAGAATCCGGTTATTGAGAAGAATAGTCCGGAAGCTGCCAGAGTCAGAACGGCAAGGACGACTATTGGGTAGATCATGTTCCTGCTTGCCGATACGTAATTGTCCGCAAGCGCCTGTGAGCGCTTTCCTGATCTTGACAGATATGAGAACCATCTAACTATGTAAAAGCTCGTCAGAAGGGATATTCCGGCCAGTAGCAGCCGTACATACTCGTTTCCTATTGCAAGGCTTATGCCCTCGTTGGCAAAGAAGCCCGAGAATGGGATAAACCCAGCGAGGGATAGCACTCCGAAGAGTGTGGAGATGTAGAGCATTCTGTTTGCATTTAGCCCATATATCTCGTTTATGTCCTCCTTACCGCTTGCTTCCATGGCCACTCCGGAAGAGAAGAACAGCAGGGCCTTATAGAAGCTCTGCACGAAGAAGAAGAATATTGCAGGAAGAACCGCCCCGACGCTAAGTGCAAGCATCATTATGGATAGCTCTTGTATGGTGGAGTACGCTATCACTTTCTTTATGTGCATCTCCCTTGAAGCTGCAAGGGTTGCCAGCACTAGCGTTATTGCACTTGATGCGAAGAGTAGATCACCAACTGCGCCGATCCTGAAGAGAGGGTAAAGTAGAATCACAGTAAAGACCCCTGCCTTTACCATTGTTGATGAATGGAGGTATGCTGATACTGGGGTCGGCCCTTCCATCGCATCTATAAGCCATTCATGGAATGGAAACTGCGCAGACTTTGTCAATACCGCAAAAAGTAGCAGCAAGGAACCCGAATACAGGGCTGTGGACACGTGGGCAGTCTGAGTGGCTGCGATGATCTGCGCGAACTCAAGCGTGCTAAACGAGTTCCAGAACAGAGCTATCGAAGCTATTAGGGCCAAATCACCCATGAATATTATTGTCAGCGCCTTCCTCGCAGCCCTATTTGCTGAATTTTTGTGATAGAGGAAGCCTATTAGCAGGTAGCTCGTCAGGCTCAAAAACTCCCAGGCTATAAAGAGCACTATGAAGTTGCCGCTAACCGCAAAAGTGGCCATCGCGGCCTCGAAGGCTAGCATCTCAACGTAGAAACGCCTCTGCTCGAAAACCGACTTTATGTAACCTGAAGAGTATACCAGGACCAATAGCCCGATTAAGATGACGAGCGATAGCAAGAGGAAGTTTAGCGGTGTGACGGCTATTGTAAGGTAAATTCCGAAGTTGCCAATACTAAACCACTTTATCGAAGTTGTCCCGTAACTTACAAGAGGCACCAGCATTAGAGCGATAGCTCCAGCGGCGATGGCAACATACTTCATCTTTGCGATGTCCCTAATGAACGATATCGCAACTATTCCAAGAAGCAATGGCAGTATTACTATGAGCGCTAGCATTTTATTACCACTTCAGTTTTGATAGCTTTGTGACATCGAATTCTATCCTGTTGTGCTTCATGTACATGTAGAAGGATATGACGGTTATTACCTCGACTGCGGCGACTGCGAATATGGAAAAGAGCATCATTACCGCATCCGGATCCGGCTTGGACGAATACGAGAAGATTCCGACAAGAAGCACCATACTGGCCGCGAATATCAGCTCAACTGAAAGCATTATGACTATCAGGTGCCTGTCAGAGGCTATGCCTGCAAGACCTATTGCCAGCAGCGAAGCGGCAAGTAAATACAGATAGATCAATGGAACCATTCAAATCAACAATCTTGTGAATTTACGCAGAACCAAGACCCCGCTTATCGAAACAGAGAAGAGCAATACCAGTATCATGTAGAGCAGGGCATAGGAATTTGCGAAGGCGTGCGATGCCGCGCTTAGGAATCCCGAAGTCGATGACGTATTTTGGGTCGGGACGTGAACAAGCATTGATGCAGAGAGCCCCACTGAGAGCACGATCGAGAGTGCAAGTAGCCACCTTATGCTTATTAGATTCGCGCCCTTCTCCTCTGTTGCCACTGCAACTATCAGATAAGTTGACAGTCCTCCGACAAAGATCAGCATCTGAAGAACCGCTATTAGCGTCTGTCCCAGAAGTAAGAATATTAGGGAACTAGAAACGAAGACGATGGCAAGGGATAGCACCGCATGTATCAGCCTCTTCTGTAGGAATATGAATATAGCGGCGATTACGGCAAGCGCTGCAAGCGCGACAAATACATAGGTGTCCAATATCATGCTTATTCCAGTTCCTCTGGCCTGGTTACAAGATCCCTTTTGTCGTAAGCCTCGTAATCGTAGCTCTTGGTGAGGGTAAGGCATTTTGGAGGGCAGACCTCTTCGCACAGGCCGCAGAAAAGGCATCGTTCATGGCCTACCTGCGGCATCAGCTTATCTCCCTTGTCAGTAAGGACCTTAACCATTGTTATAGTATTGTTAGGGCATATTATTGCGCATGCAGAACAGTTTATGCACGTATCCATGTCAAGCCTGAGCCGGCCCCTGTAGCTATCTGGAAGCGATTCCCTATGCTCAGGAAACTCGGTGGTGTATCTCTTCTCCAGAAG
>DAIDLJ010000015.1 GCA_027449585.1 Microcaldota archaeon
ATTGTGAAGGCACTAAGCATTGCAAGGGGTATTGACAGGAGAGCATTGAACCTTATCACATGCATTTCAAGATACGCTGTGATTATGAAATAAGCCATAAGGGATGCCATTCCAGGAGTAAGGTCGAATCTTAGTTTCGGTTTTCCACCAATAAGGCCGTGTGAATCGTAGACCTGTAGGAACATGTAAGGTATGAACAGGATTATCAGGAGGAGTATGCCTATCATCCCATAACCTACAGTCCATATCGATTGTATAGATCCCAAGGTTACGCCACTTGGGCAGTTAAGGAATCCAGTAGTTGAGGTAAAGAACATGATAAGATTTGGCAGGGCAGTAAATAGGTTTGGTCCAAAGCTGGTGTATAAGAATTGACATGTCGGCGGCTGTAGTTCCTGTGTTGTAGATCCGAAGGATCCTGGCGCCGATACGAACCCGTTGCCCACAAACACAGTGTATATTGTACCAGATTGCAGGACGGCGAATGCTGACAATCCGATTATTGCAAATACGACAAGTAGTACAAACCTGTAGAGTGCATTGCCTGTGAATTCAATGCGCACAGATGTGAGATAATATGAAAATGCCCAGAAGGCTACAAGTCCGAAATATATTGGCAGGAATGACAGATTTGACAGCATCTCGGAAGGGATTACTCCGGCGAATCTTGCAATCCTAACTGTTACGAACCAGATGGCAAGTGAAAGCAGAAGGTACTTGCTGCCATCTATGAGTTTCTCCTTTCTGAATATGAATGCATAGGCGATAATGATTATGAAGCTAAGCATGAAGATAGCTTCTACGAACGGCGCGCCGCTCCAGACGAGGTTTGCAAGGAGCAGCGAGATAGCTGCAAATACGGACATCTTTATCTTGCCGTTGCTACTCTCCTGCTTCATTGTCTCTATCAGAAATATAAGCGCCATTATGAGAAATAAGCTAACGAAGCTATCTCCCCTGTACACCAGGGCGCTTGTCCTTGCGGCATTGCCCATGCTTAATGCTATGAAGAATATCACTAGAAGTCCAAAGAGCTTGTCCTTGCTGATGTATCTGGAGAGTATGTATCCGGTGAGCAGCTCGAGAAGCGCAAAGACTACTGGAAGCATGCGCATTATGGTGTAGTAACTTACGCTGCCTCCCAGAATGAAATACGGTATTAATGTAAGATAATATATTCCATGGGCCTCTGCTACCGGATGATGCTGAGGATATCCGGAGATCCCAAGGGCTGCTGGGAACTGGAAGCCGTTGTTTACTATCGCCCTCATTGCAGTGAAATAATAGAAGCCGTCGGGCTCATAGAAGCCCTGAAGGTTGAGCATCGTGGTCCTGTAGTGCACTGCAAGGACCGCTATTACAATAACCGCTATTAAGAACAGGATATTTGGAATGTCAAGCCAGTCCGTCCAGCTTTGCGCAGTATGACCCTGAGTTTGTGGCTGCGCGCTTTGCGCGTGATGCTGCTCTCCTTGCACGTGATGATGCGTTTGCCCTTGATGAGCAGAATGTGCATGCTCAGGCGCATCATGATGACTGTGGCTATGCTCATTTTCTTCCAAGAAGATCGACCGTTGTTTCCGTATTTGATTAACGAATTATATTGAACGGGAAGGCTTAAAAAGCTCCTTGAGAATCTTTCTGGGGCTGCGTCTTTGCCGCAATTTGGGGCTCTGGTTTCCTTGCAAAAAGGAGGTAGGCTGTATGCCATATCCCAGTTGTCGACGGTCTTGTGCCCTCCTTCCTTACAAGCATGTCCCTGACTATTATCTCCACCGCATGCAGATCGTACATTCCTATCTTCTCAGCCCTCTGGGCGAACTTCTTCATCTGCTCGGTGTGCGGCAGGTATCCTATGACCATTCCCCCAGGCTTTAGGGCCTTCTTTGCCGCGCTTAGGGCCTTATCGGATCCGGGCATGTCAAGGACCACCAGGTCTACATCCTTCTGTGAGATTCCCTTTGTCACGTCCTTGTTTATGAATTCTATGTTATCAAGGCCCAGATGCTGCCTGTTCTTTTCGCCTATCTCTATGAAGTCCTGCCTTATGTCGTAACTATAGACCTTCTTGCATATCCTGGCCAGGCTTACTGCAAGCCATCCGCTGCCTGTTCCGGCATCGACGCATATGCTGTTCTTGTCTATTCCGGAATAGGATATGATTATGCCGATGTCCTTTGGCAATATCACCTGCGGTCCGCGCCTAAGCTTCCGGTAGATCTTTGAGTATATGAACATTCACTGCACCTGCTGCTCCGTGGTCTTCTTTGTGGCCCTTGGTTTTCTGGCCTTCTTTGGCGGTGCTTTCTTTTTCTTTGCTTCTGCAGCTGCCACCTTTACTTTCTTGGTCTCCTTGGCAACTGGCTGTGCAGGCTTAGTAGGCATGACTTCTTGGGAGGCTGGAGCTGCGCCCTTGAGCTCGGATGCCTTCTTTACCTCTGTTGCAGGCTTGCCCCAGTCCTTCTTCGAGACGCAGTTGGGATCTAGATCCATCTCGAAAGGCCTTCTCCCTTTCCTAAAGACCTTTATCTTGGGCGTATTGCACAGCTCGCAGATCTTGCCCGTGGCGACTATCTTTGCATTCTGCGGAACCGAGTATGTATTTGTGCATTTTGGATAGTTAGAGCAGCCTATGAAGTTCTTTCCTGCCTTGGACCTACGAAGTATCAGGTTCCCGCCGTCCAGCTTGCATGGGCCGATGAGGCTCGAATTCTCACTCTCCTTTAGGCCTTTTAGGAGCTCTGAGCCTATCTCGGCCTCCTTGCCCTTGAACTTGCCTATCAATCCGGTTATTATCTCCTTGCCCTCAGTTATCACGGCATCCTTGGTGGCAGATCCCTTCTGTATCTTCTCCATGTCTGTCTCGAGCTTCTTGGTGAGCTCCTCGTCTAGTATGTCTGGGCAATATCCGGCGAGCGCGTTGTATACGCTAAGTCCGAACTCCGTTACCTCTATGCTCGATCCCTTTACGTAATCCCTCCTAAAGAGCGTATCTATTATCTCCGCCCTTGTAGCCTTGGTGCCAAGGTCCTTGCTCTCAAGAAGCGAGATGAGGCTCGCCTTGCTAAACCTCTTTGAAGGAAGAGTCTTGAGCGACTTCAAGTCAACCTTGTCAGGCTTGATCTTCTCTGCGACTTCGAACTGCGGCAGTGGGTTGTCCTTCGGGGTGAAGTATTTGTAGATGTCTATCCATCCCCTAAAGAGCGTTGATTCTCCCTGCGCGCGGTACTCGTCTCCTCCGACGTCTATTGAGACCTTCTTTAGCTCGGATTTGGAGTAATCGCCAAAGCATGCGAGGAATCGCCTTGTTATGAGGTCGTATATCCTGTTCTCCTCGTCATTTAGTTTCTTTGGGTCCTCCCCGGTAGGATATATGGCCGGGTGCGCCTCGTCTGTCTTTGCGCCCTCCGCTGGCCTGAACCTCTTTTCGTTTATGAGCTTTGTTGCGTGCTCCGAATACTGGGGCATCTTTGAGAGTGATGTAAGTATCCTTGGGAGATTAAGAGTCGGCGGTAGCTTCTGGGATGATGTCCTTGGATATGAGATGTACGAGCGCTCATAGAGTATCTGCGCGATTGCAAGCGTCCTTGAGGGATCTATGTGGAAGACCCTGCTGGCCTCAAGCTGCAGCGATGTCAGATCGAACGGGGGAAACGGCCTTGAACCCCTCTCCTCCTTCTCAACGGATTTGACGGCTATTGCGCTGGCTTTTGCCTTCTCAAATGAGCTGTCTGCAGCATCCTTCTCGAATATCTCCCTGCTTACGGCCTCGAAGTTTACCCCCTTTGCAGTTATCACTATCTTCCAGTAAGGCCTCGGCGCGAAGTTCTTTATCTCAAGCTCCCTTTTTGCAAGTATTCCAAGGGTAGGTCCCTGAACCCTGCCTATGCTCAGCGTCTTTCTTATCCCTTTTGTGTATATTGCTGTCATGAGCGCCCTGCTCATGTTTATTCCCCACATCCAGTCGAGCTTGTGCCTGGTCTCTCCGGCGTCAAAGTTGAGGTGGTCGAACTCATCGAGCTTCTCGTACGACTCGATAAGATCCGCATTGGTCGTCGTTGAGAAGCGCATCCTCTTTAGATTTGCACTTTGCAGAGGCGCATTCACGTTCTTGTTTATTACCTGCTTGAGTATGTTAGTGCCTATAACCGTTCCCTCGATGTCGTAGTCGCATGCGTTGATGAAGAAGCTGCACTGCCTTCCCACGATCTCTATCGCATCGAGATATCTCTTGGTGAAGTATGCGCCGGTGCTGACCTTGTACGAAGGCGTCCACTCTATGTCGAATGTTGGCACCTTGTTTGGCCCTACCTGTGTAAGTGTGAAGAGATGGCCTGCCGCTGCGACAACGAAGATCTGGTCGGTGCCTTTTGTGACGACATAGTACCTTATCCCATTGAGGTTCTCGGTCCTGGGCCTTGACTCTCCCAGTGCCATCGCTATCCTTATGGCTACGCTTGGCTTTTCCGCCACTATAAGCTTGTTCATGTTCTACTTACCTGTTATTGCCTTTGCCCTTTGTGGCAGGCTTATTCTGCCCGTCGCCCGACGCCGAGAGGCTGCGCGATAGATAAAAGCCCAGCGCCACTGCGATGAGAGTGGATATGTAGAAGAACAGTAGCAGGTTCATCAAAAATAGCGCTATTGAAAGAACGCTGAAGAATACCACACCTATTGAGACGAAAAGAAGCCTCTGTTCGTCCTGCTTTTTCGACATCATAATCTAGTATAGTATAATATACAAGTTTAATATATCCAGCGCCTTCGCAATCCATAAATATCATGGATTTCCAGATTCTCCTATAATTGATTAGATGCTGCTTGAAAAGAACAGGTCCGATCTGCATGCGCCTGCATGGTTTTGCCATGAGATGCTCAGGCGCGTGGTTACTGAGAGGGCTCTTGATGACGGGCTGATCACCAGAATAGAAAAACTGGCTGAGGGATACAAAATTGGTAGTGGCAAGTTCGCCGATGAAGCAGAGCGCAGGGAGCGATCCTTCATACGCGCAATGACCAAGATCATTGAGTATTCAGAGGGAGACGAGCTGGTTAACCGGGTGCTAGACGGTATTGGAAGAACCGACGAAAGAAGCCTTTACAATACGGCACTAGCGATGAGGGAGGTGATTGAAGCTTATCCTGTTGATAAGAGGAAAGGCATGGACAAGCTCTATGAAGTACAGGCAGTAATGGATAGATATCATGGAGGGTCTGCCCACAACATCGGAATTTTCCTGACGACGTCAATTAATAAAGGGAACGAGGAGGGTTTTGATTCGTTATGCAGGACATTTGGATCTGAAGAGATAATAGGCATCTCAAATTACTTTGAGGATTCGGATAGGATGGAAGGAGCAAAAATCAGCGGGAGCGGAAGCCTTTTCTACAATACCACAGATCTTGTTGTCTCGCAAAGCGTTGCGAGCGGCGAGCTTGCAATGGACAGCGCGACGCTGCTGGGCAAGAAGAACATGGATGGTTACTTTTTCGCAAACGTAATAGGTTATGTGGCCGTCGATGGACATGCTGACATGGAGCTCGCACTGGATGCAGCCAGACTCTTGAAAAAAAAGCATGTGATGCTGTTGTCGGAGAATCCCGCGGGAAATGTGGCGCGGCTTGAATGGGCTGCAATATGCGATGCAATCTCTAACGCTTCAATAGTATCTGATTCGGTAGGTGTTAGAAAAATCTTGAACCTTGCCGACTCATTAAGCGCGGAGGATTTCCTTGCGCTCAGCAGGGTTATTGGAGTTTATGACGGGGGGAGGGGCAGTAACAAGCTTAAAAAGTTCCTCGATAATGGGCTAGATGTGCTCTTTGAAAGTGGCGTGCGCAAAGAAGCGATATTCATGACGGACATATTTCTTGAATCTACATTAAAGCTCCCCGCGCCCAATTTAGGCGAAACCGGCATGGATGGGCAAGCGAGCCTGAGAAGGTATCTTGGCCAGGTATACGAACATGTCAGGAGGAACTATCGCATAAATCCTGAACTTGATGAGTTAGTGCTCTTCGCTATGACACATGCCGTACCAAAGAGGCAGCTTGCAGCCCTTGTGCGTTCAAATCCTGATAGTAACGTGAAGTACTATAGCATGGATGTGAGCGGCGGCGTATTCGGGATAAGCTTCACTGAGGAAGAGATGAAAGGCCATGTTGTCACGGCACTTATTGGGTCACGTGACAGGGAAAGAGAGGCGGTTGCAGTCGATGCCCTCAGAAGAGTGGTAGGAGAGGCAGTGACAAACAAGGCAAGAACAAAAATGAGGACCACGTATAGGAATGAGAGAAAGAGAATTGCAGGAATATTCAATGATCAGAAACATAGTGAGATTGAGAAAATAGAAATTGCATTCTCTATGCTTGGTAAGATACCTGACGCCTCTGTGCTTGATGCGCGCATGGCGATCGGCTACAAGCTGGCCGTGGTCAATGACGCAAAGTATGTCAGGGCTGCCGAATCGAAGAACCCGCTTAGTTATAATAGCGCAATACAGCATGCATGCACCTATCTTCCCGACCCGATTGAGAATAGCATATTTGAATACTGCAAGGACGAGCGCTTTGTTCTGGTAAAGTATGGCATTGGGGATAAGACCAATGGAAGTGCAATATGCTATATGGAAGGCAGCACATTCCTCGTCGACTCGGTGGAGGGCAACGCAGTGATGAGAAGGGACAATATATTCGAGATAGTGTATGACGACCTTATTGCGAGGGCCTCTGAGAAAGGATCTGAAAGGATAGCCTTCGGAACATATCCTGATGGCAACGTGACCGCGCAGAAGTTCGTCGAATACATCAAGGGCAAGGACCTCAAGATAGGGCCGGTGTGGCTGAAGCTTGATACAAAAGGGTATCTTGAGGCAGGCTACTCAGACCATGTCTACGTGCTGGATCTAAAGGAATCGGCTAGAAGCTGAATCCTACCCTTAACTTATTATATTTTTCATCAAAGAATTAGTCATGCTTGCAGTAGTCGATGTGATATTCCTAACGCTCGTTGCGGCTGCGCTTGTGGCCTACGCGCAGTACGTATTCAAGAGGACCATACCCAAGTTCAAGTTCAGCATAAAAGGCGTGATTAAGCTCGCAACAAACCGCGGCTTTGTAATAGGCGCGTTGATATACGCAGTCGGACTTGTCTTCTACCTCCTTGCACTAGGGTCGGACCAGCTCTCCTTTGTCTATCCGGCATTCTCAAGCACGTTCATATTCGTGATACTGATATCTCACTTCAAACTTAAGGAGAGGATAAGCCCGGTGAGACTTGCAGGAGTGGCCATGATACTGATCGGGATAGCTCTTGTCTCATCGCTATTGGTGATATGATGGATGACAGCAAGTCGCTTTTCGTAATGCTGCTGGTCGTAAGCACGCTTCTTGGCAGCCTGGGCCAGCTCTTCTTCAAGATAGGAGTCGATTCGAGCAGCGCGTACGGACTTGTGGAGTTCATCCTTGCCGGGGCAGTGGCATACGGAATCGCCACGCTCATATACCTCTACATACTCGGAAGGTCCACCCTAAGCTGGACGTATGGCTTTGTAGGCTTTAGCTACATATTCACTACGATACTTGCCTTCTTCGTGCTCAAGGAGAACGTGATGCTTGGGAGATGGATTGGCGTTGTCGTGATCGCAATCGGCACTGCGCTCATAGGAATGAGTTGAGCAGACTTATGGATTTACTTCTTCGAGTCAGCTATCGCCTTGATCAGCGCGCTGAATATGTCGGACTTTAGCGACTTTATCTCCTTCTCAGCGATCTTTACGTGTATGGTCACCACGTAGAACATCTGGTGCAGGTACTCGACCTTCACGTCGTGCGCATCGGCATGGTGCTCCTTTATGACGTCGTCTATTATTTTCTGCAGCTTATCGAACGAAACGGATATGTCCACGTCGAACTGTATCTTCCTCACATGCTCCTTTGCCCGGTGATAGTTTATGATGAGCGACTGGGCAACTATGTTGTTTGGCAGGTATACCGGTACGCCCTCGTCGTTTATAACCTTGGTATAGAGAACCCCTATGCTCTCTATTGTGCCGGATATTCCTGGGACGAACTTGTCGTGCGGATAGCTCTGCGGCTGGAATGTGTACTGCCAGGTGTGCAGTATCACGTGGTCATCAGGCTCCACGGCGTTGCTTGCGAGCAGGTAGAGTCCTGCTATGAAATTTGATATCGTTGACTGCGCCGCAAGTCCAAGTATTATTCCCAAAAATCCGGCGCTTACAAAGAGCCCGCCAAGGTACTGGTAGCCAAAGACTATGTAGAGGGCTATTAGGATCACCAGGACAAATCCTATTATGCGGGTTATGTTGCTGAGCGTCTCAGCCTCGGCCTTATGCACATCCTTTAGCATGTAATAGTAGACGATCCTTGCAAGGACTTCGACTATGGCTATCCCGAAAATTAGGGTAACCGCAGCATATCCGACTGTAGAAGCGGGAAGTATGTTTAGATAGGTGAGCACTATGTAGATTATGACTAGGGATGCCATCATGCTATAGAGCGTCCTGAGAAGAAGGTGGTTTTGTCGCAGCTTTCTTTCGTGGACTTCGGCGCTCTCGCCCATTTCATCAACCACTAACTTCTATGCATGCTTCACTATAAATATATCTATCATGGCCTTTTTAGCCCGAAATGCGCGGCAATGAAGAAAGATTTATAAAACTTCAGGCCGATATTCCATTCTGCGTTTAGAGAAAATTTCTATTTGTCCTTCCCCACCCTCTAAACGCCTTTTAAGACCTTTAGCCTGTGCGCCTTTTCCTGAACCAAAACAACTGTAAAGGGTTATAAAGATTTATTGAGCTATCTAATCCTAAATTCTGGTCAACATGAAGAGATTCAAGACTACAGAAGAGGTGAAGATTCCCGATAGGCTAGTCGACCAGGTGATAGGGCAGGACAAGGCCGTTGATATAATAAAGAAAGCGGCCAAGCAGCACAGGAACGTGATGCTCATAGGGGAGCCTGGATGCCTGATAGGTGATGAACGGGTCTTTCTTGGTAATGGCGCTATTTTGAAGATACAGGATTTCGGAAGCCGGCATTTGGAGGACATAAATGCAGCAGTACTGGTAGGTAGCGGCAATAAGACAGCTAGTGCAAGGGTCTTCCATGCTTACGAAAAACAACCGACTATAGAGGTAATAACGGAATCGGGAAAGAGCATAAAGGGCACGCACAATCATCCGATTCTAGTTGTCAACAATAAAGAAGAGCCTGCCGGCAGTGCAGGACTAGGAGTATGGAAACGCTTAGATGAGATACATGAAGGTGACAGAGTAGTCGTTGTTAGCGGCGTTAGGTGTACCATAAGAAAGTATGTGAAGACAGGATTTTCTACCGTAAAGAGAAATGCATTCGGCCCTAAATTCAGAGGCAAGCTACCATTAAAAGTCACCCCGTCCCTTGGCGCTTTTTTTGGTTATATGATAGGTGATGGATGGGTTGATGCAAACAGGGAAAGACTGGGTTTTGTAGTATCGGATGACGAAAAGGATATTCTTCCCGAGCTTCTTTCATTCGTGCATGACAATTTCGCTGTGTGCCCTCCGACCAATGTAAGGAGAAGAACGGACAAGAACAGAAAAATGACCATGCATTATGTGGACATATCAAACAAGGATATTTATCACAATCTCAAATTCTTGGGTGAGAAACGTGTTCCAGACTTGATTCTACAATCTGGAAATGAAGTCGCATCTGCTTTCCTTAAATGGCTTTTCACCGCAGACGGCACGGTTTATAACGGGGGAAGGGGGAGGAGAGGCATAGGCCTAAAGGCAAAGAACATAGAATTGCTACGGGACGTACAGACAATGCTTCTACGATTTGGGATAGAATCAAGAATAATCGGCTTTTTGCAGGCATCTGCAAACAACGCCCCGCAGCTTGCCATAAGATCTGGACACAATATCATTAAGTTCAATGAAAAAATAGGCTTTGCATGCAACAAGAAGGTAAGAATTGCGGACGGGCTGGCTAGAGACGCCCATGCGTTTGCCAGGAGATTAAAGCAGAGAAGCGAGAGAGTCGTAAGAGTCATAGAGGGAGATCCAGAAGATGTTTTTGATATAGAGGTTCCAAAATGGCACAGGTTCATTGCAAATGGCATAGTATCCCACAATACAGGCAAGACGCTAATAGCCCAGGCCATAGCCGAGCTTCTTCCGGTTACGGACCTGGAGGACGTGCTTGTCTATAGGAACCCAAATGACGAGAATCATCCGCTGATAAAGAGCTTAAAGACCTACCCGAAAGTGGAGGCGGGAAAGCCTCTTGGCGACGGGCAAGGCAGGACCCTCGTGCAGAGGGAGAAGATGAAGAACAGGATGGACGTAGGCAAGGGGAAGAGCAGCTGGATACCTCTTGCAATGATGATAATAGTTGCAATACTTGTGATAGTCACCTTCACCAACTTCGTCACGGGATACCAGACAGTGATGATAGGCGCGCTCATACTTGGAATAATGATATTCGGATCCGTTCTCATGCTTGTCGGAGGATTTAGGAGGAGCGGGATGATGCCTGGCACCTTCGAGTCAAGCGAGCCAAAGCTCATAGTGGACAACACGGGAATGGAGCACGCGCCGTTCTTCGACGGCACAGGTGCAAGGGCCGGGCATCTTTTTGGCGATGTGAAGCACGACCCGCTGCAGAGCGGCGGCCTTGGCACTCCGGCGCATCTTAGGGTCGAGAGCGGACTCATACACAAGGCGAACAATGGAGTGCTTTTCATAGACGAGATAGCAGACATAGAGCCAAAGTCGCAGCAGGAGCTACTTACCGCGATGCAGGAGAAGAAATATTCAATAACAGGACAGAGCGAGATGAGCTCCGGGGCGCTTGTTAGGACCGAGCCGGTTCCGTGCGACTTCCTGCTTGTGGCCGCCGGAAACCTGCAGGACATATCCAAGATGCATCCTGCGCTGCGATCAAGGATACGCGGATACGGATATGAGGTTTATATGGAGTCTTCGATGCCCGACACCGAGGCGAACAGGGAGAAGCTTGTTAGATTCATAACTCAGGAGGTAAAGAAGGACGGGAAGATACCTCCGTTCGACTTCGATGCATGCATGGAGATCATAGACGAGGCAAAGAGAAGGAGCGGAAGGCATGACAAGCTCACGCTCATCCTCAGGGAGCTTGGAGGAGTCGTGCGCGCGGCAGGAGACATGGCCATTGAAAAGAAGAAGAAGGTGGTGACAAGAGATGACGTGCGTGATGCGCTCAAGGTAACTACGCCGATAGAGGCCCAGTACGTGGAACAGTCACTCGAATACAGGAAGGATTACAAGATATTCAAGACATCTGGATTTGCGATAGGAAGGGTGAACGGCCTTGCGATAGTGGGCTCGTCGTACCTGTCCGCAGGCATGGTGCTTCCAATAGTTGCCGAGGTAACCCAGGCGAGTTCCAGGACAGAAGGGAAACTTATACCCACCGGAAAGCTTGGGAAGATAGCGCGGGAAGCTGTGAAGAACATAAGCGCAGTGATAAAGAGACACATGAAAAGGGACATGGCAAAGTACGACATACACGTGCAGTTCCTGCAGACCTATGAAGGAGTCGAGGGGGACAGCGCGAGCATATCTGTAGCTGTTGCCGTGATGTCCGCACTTGAAGGGATACCAGTCAGCCAGGACATTGCAATGACCGGCTCGCTATCTGTCAGGGGAGACGTCCTTCCAGTCGGAGGGATAACCAACAAGGTCAGGGCGGCAATAGAGGCAGGGATGAAGCAGGTGATTGTTCCTGAGAGCAACGCAAAGGATATTTACATAAACAAGAAGGAGCTTGGCAGGATAAAGGTCATTCCTGTAAAGAACATCGCAGAGGTCCTGCATTTTGCCCTAAAGAAGAGCGAGAGGAGGGATGAGATGGTGGAGAAGCTCAGGAAGTACATAACAAGCGATTTCCGCGAGCGAAACCCGCTTGCCCTTGAAGAGATAGAGGCGGGAGAATGAGCGAGCCTTCGGCAAAGGAGAAGATAGAGGTCCTGGGCAAGGACATAGTAAAGAGCATAAAGGGAGGCAAGAGCCCAAAGTTCGTGACGCTCGCAAGGACAAGGTCAAACATACAGTACGACCCGAGGATAGGATACCTAAAGCTTGGAAAGGCAAAGGAGGAGAGGGACTTCATAAACGTGGGGCAGTCGAAGAGGTTCATGCAGACGATAGCGATAGCGGCCAAGTGCCACAAGTTCGTCAAGGAGAACCTGCACACCACGATAAGGGGTCTCTTCTACCAGCTCAAGTACTCGCTTGGGGAGGACGTGGATGAGAATATATTCAACGAGCAGGCCGAATCCAACCCGCTCATAGAGGACCTTGAGGTCAACCTCGGAACCACGCGTGAGTACCTCAACCTAAATGCAAACAGGAAGGGAGTGCTTGCAGGAAACATGAAGGTGCTTGACAATTTCGGTGATGAGAAGGTAGTGATAGACTGCGCAAAGCAGGGAAGGAGCGGCTGGGCGATACCAAGCGACGTGGACAACGACATAAAGTTCGTTGAGATAAAGGCCAAGTACGTCATAGTCGTCGAGAAGGACGCCCTGTGGCAGAGGCTAAATGAGGACGGCTTTTGGAAGAAGGAGAATGCGATACTAATAACTCCGCAGGGTCAGGCGGCGCGTGGGACAAGGAGGCTCATACGCAAGCTTGCTGATGAAGGACTTCCGATATACGTATTTACGGACTCGGATGCGTGGGGGTGGTACATCTACTGGACCATAAAGACAGGGAGCATAAATCTCGCCTACATAGGCGGCGCGGTGGCCACCCCGGAGGCAAGGTTCATAGGCGTTACGATGTCCGACCTTGACAAGTACGAGTTCCTTAACAAGCTCACGATGAATGCGAGCGAAGTCGACCTGAAGAGGGCGCAGGAGATGCTCAATTATGAATGGATAAAGAACAGCAAGCCTTGGGTTGTGGAGCTTGAAAGGATGATAAAGTCTAAGAAGAAGCTTGAGCAGGACGCGCTGCAGGGACCGCGTCTCACATTCGTTGGCGACTACATAAGGGACAAGATAAAGAACAAGGATTTCCTGCCTTGACCAATCAGATACCTTTTAATATCACCAAAGCAGCCATATCATTGGGGATTATACGCATAGACAGATTGAGGGCGCTAAGCGCAAATATACCGATCTTTCCTTGGCATTGAGTAGGACAAAGTTGATACTTTCTGATTTTGACGGATCGATAGTTCCGGACCATATTAAGAACTACATGGAGGACCAGAAGGTGCTGGAAGCCGCAAACATTGTCAGGTGCCTCTATCCCACGCCATACAAGTTCGCCACGATGACTGGAGGCAGCATCGAGAGGATAACACCTTGGGCGGAGCTCAGCGGCGCACCGCTATTCGCCGAGAATGGAGGAGTATTGCTAGACCCGCGGGACAAAAGCGGTCGGATAAAGATCCTGATGGATAAGGAAGAGGCTGACTTCATAATAAAATTCATATCTCCAATGATAGAAAAGGAGCTTGACAAGAGCTATCCGGGGTACACAAAGTCCAGCACTAAGATAACAATGGCAACGTACTTCAAGCCGGAGAATGTTGCGATAGATGAATTCAGGGATCATGTCCTAAGCTTCTTGTCAAGAGAACTCTCCAAAGAGCAATATGCGAGGATTTTTGTGACCTACGGAAAGACGCTTATAGACGTGAACCATGCTGGAGCAGACAAGGTGAGGGCCGTGAAATTTGCTTCGAAGTTCTTCGACGCCCCAATCGACAGGATAACTGCATACGGGGATGGGGACAATGACAGGCCTGCCTTCGATGCAGTACTCAGAGGAAGAGGCACAGTCATAATACCGGCAAACCATGATGTTGAAGTGAGAAAGTGGGCTGAAAAGAACAGCGGCGATCTCTTTATAACCAAGCACCATCTTGAGTCTACAGAATGCCTCATAGATGTGCTTGGCCAGCTCTACAGAAGATTGGGCTAGTTGACATCGCTGCTTGGGCAGATGTCCTTTAGGGCGCACCTAAAGCACTCCTTTTTCCTTGCGCCGCACGTATCGCGCCCCAATTCTATTAAGAGATTCGACGCCCTGCCCCACTCCTTTTGTGGTATTATCCTAAGAAGATCCTGCTCGACCTTGTTTGCATCGTCGTGCCTTGAAAGCCCCAGCCTTCTCGAGACCCTGCCGGCGTGTGTATCGACGGCTATCCCCTCATCTATGTTGTATCCTTCGTTCAGTATCACGTTTCCGACTTTTCTTCCGACACCAGGCAATTCCATCAGCTCACTAAGATGCCTTGGCACCTCTCCTGAGAACCTGCTTATTATGATCCTTGAGGCATTCTTGATGTTTTTCGCCTTGGTCTTGTAGAAGTTGACGCTCTTTAGGTATGATTCAAGCGTGCGCAGGTCTGCATTGGCATAGTCCTCAAAGCTCCTGAACCTGCTAAAGAGCCTTGGAGTGACCTTGTTTACCTGCGCGTCTGTGGACTGGGGTGAGAGAAGGACTGCAACGAAGAGTTCGCACATGTTGATGTGGGAGAGCTGTGTCCTTGGCCGGTAACCATATCTCTTCGAGAGCCTTCGCAGGACTTCAGCTATGTATTTATCCTTAGAGGCCATATAGCTAATCTGAAGTCTAGATTAAAATGTGTTGCCATGAATAGGAGCCCTGCCGTTGCCGGAACTTTCTATCCGAAGAATAAGGATGTCTTGAAAAGGGACGTTGGCAGGTTCATCTCTGAGGCGAAGGTGGGCGATGAAATTTCAAGTGCAGTCTCATACGTCGCTCCTCATGCCGGGTATAAATATTCAGGAGCGGTTGCTGGGTTTACTTACAAGGCACTTGGAATGAACGGCGCGCTTGGGAGGGTGGATACTTTTGTGATTATAGGTCCGAACCATACGGGCATGGGCTATCCGGTCTCGATTTCCGGCGTTGACTGGGACATGCCGTTTGGAATCGTTAAAAATGACATTGAGCTTTCAGGGGAGATAGCCTCGAATGATGGCATGGCGATCGACGAGGATGCGCACACGATGGAGCATTCCATAGAGGTGCAGCTTCCATTCCTGCAGGAGGTGGTTAGCAATCCGCAGTGCTGTTTCATATGCATGGGAGATCAGTCGATCGAGTACTGCAGGATGCTGGAATCGGCGATATCCAAGAGTGCAAAGCGTCTTGGAAGAAGGATAATCATCATTGCAAGCTCTGACATGAACCATTACGAATCGGCAGAAGAGGCACGAAAGAAGGACCTTGCGGCATTGGATGAGATTGCCGCGCTTAGGCCGGAAAAGTTCCATGAAAGCATAATCAGATCAGGAGACAGTGCATGCGGATTTGGGCCGATCGCTGTATCCGCAATGTTCGCAAAGGGCAATGGCGCCAAGTCCGGAAGAATATTGAAGTATTCAAATTCCGGAGACATCACCGGGGACTATGAATCCGTAGTGGCCTATCCGAGCATCGCATTCGTGTAAGGATCAGGCAAGCTTGCTTATCATTTTCCGATACTTCTCTATCATGAGATCTTCGGTGAACCTGGCGTGTATTTTTGCCGAGGCCCTTGCGCCTGCTGCCCTTAGCTCCTTGCTCTCGTAAAGAGCGATTATCTTCCTCCTAAGCTCCTCAACATTGTGCGGGTCGAATGACGCTATGCGGCCGAGCCCTTCCCCTTTAAGGTCATCGACGTAGGCATTGGAGGATAATATCATTGGCAATGAGTGCGCCGCAGCTTCAAGTATTGTCAGGCTGAATCCTTCCCAGAACGAAGGCAGTACAAATAGGCTGGATATGTCATAGATGGTGCCTACGTCATCATCCTTTGCCCCTCCGCCAAATATTATCCTTTTGTCGCCTTCGGCAAGTTTGCGATAGTTCTGGAGGGATGGCCCGTCTCCTACGAGAAGCAGGCGTAGATTATCTCCCAAGGCTCCTTTGAATGCCCGTATCAAGGTGCTGACGTTCTTTTGCCTGTCGAACATCCTGCCGATGTACAGGATCACGAAGTCTCTTGGCGTTATCGCATATCTTTCCCTTAGGGCAGATATCTTTTTTGGATTCTTCTCTACTTTTATGTCAAGCCCGTTCTGTATCAGCGCCACCTTGTTGGTGAAATCGCACATCCTGCCGAGCTGGTCGTGGTTTAGAGCCACATTAATGTCATAGAAATTGAAGAACTTGCCCTTCTTTCCAGCAACGCTAAGAGAGTCTAGCCCTGTGCCAACAGTAAGAGGAATCCCTTCCTTCGAGAAATAGCTATTTATTCCGGTCGATACGCTTCCGTGGTCTATGTAGATGGCCTTGAACTTCAGGCCCCTCTTCCTTAGGAATGAGAGGAGGTTTATGTCCTGTATCGAATTTGATATGATTACATCTGGTGAAATCTCCCTCACCTTCCTGAATATGCTCTCCTTTTCAAGATCGGACATCCTGCTGACCACGAGGAGATTGTACGCAAACCTTGGCAGCCACATCTCGCTAAGCCTGCTCCTTCTAACAGAGAGACCCATGCGCTTGCTTCGCTCTATGAATATGGGATTCTTCATGCCCTTTGAGTATGCGGTTTCGTATCCAAGGTAATAGGTCTTGAAGGGATTGCCTAGCTTCTTGTTTAGCACGGCAGCCATCCTTGCCTGGCCCCCGAAGGCATTGAACTTTGAGCCCAAGTCTACAATCAATACTTTTGTAGTCATCTGCGCTTACCCTTTTCAGAACTCATGTATCCAAGAATCAATCCCTTAACCTTAGTTACGTGCATGGCTGAAGGCTTGCTTATTGCGTGCTTTGGATAGAATCCAAATATTCCGTGCCTTAGGTGATCGCCGCTCTTTGCACCTTCAGGCTCCATGAAGTTGCTTGATGGAGAATAATTGAAGAGATCAAGAGTATATCCCTTTGCAGCCTCTACGAATAGGTCTGGGACTATGAATTTGTCCGTCTTTCCATAATATGAATGCCCGTCTATTATATCAACTATGAGAGAATTGCCGTCCTCCGTCTTGAGCTTCTTGAGATCGCTTATCAGTCGTGCCTTGACCTTTGCCTTTTCTTTGGCGCTCACCGTGGGACTTGAGAAGCGGGAATCATTTATCCAGATGGTAGATACGGGCTCGTTGGCTATTGCCGCAAATGCAATTGTCTTGGACATGTCTAGATCAAAGAGATGCATCCTAACGTACTCTCCGCCTCCGGAACCAGAGAATGCAGATCCTAGGACCTTGAACGTGGCGCTCTTTACCTGGTGCGGCATCTTGTCGTAGATTCTTCTTAGTTTTGTCTTTAGGAGCTTCTCCCTCACGCCGTAAGAGAGGCTCTTGCCGCCTCTGTTTAGAGACTTAAGGAACGATTCTTTGAAGTGCTCATAGCCGTGATTTACCATCCATGAGTTTATCAGGAATTTTGACTTTATGGGCTGCATGCCGTGGTCTGATACGAGCACCATCATTGCGCCTTCAGACTCCGCCTTCTTTGCAATCTTGTTCACGAATGCGCCAATCTCTCTGTATATTGGCAGCACGTAGCTGTTGCGCTTTTTGTTGCCCATTGCAAAATGCTGCAGCCTGTCCGTCTCGGTGAAGCAGACATATACGAATGAATAATCGTGCTTTGACATCATATCCTCGGCTATCGAAACGCGGGTCCTTACGCTCTTTACAAATATGCCGACTGCAGTCTCAAGGCTCATCTTTCCTGCCTTGATGTCCGGCTCTATGTCAGGTTCTCCCTTGAAGTTGTATTTCTTCATCAATCGTTCAAGTTCCGGGCTGTTAGTCTTTGCAGGGAGAGGAAAACCGGTAAGGACATCTATGTTGTCATATTCAGGAAGGCGTATGTCAGTTGCAGGAGTTATCACAAGGCACCTGTTTCCGGATTCGGCTATCTGCCTCCAGAAAGGATATACCTCTGTAGAATCATAGTAAACGATATCCGGAGTATAATCCTTTTTCATCATGAAGAAATCGGGAACTCCGTGTTCGCCGGGTTTTAGCCCAGTATATATGCTGGGCCATGCAGGACCGGTCATTGGGGGAAGTGTTGATTCCATGTCCATTAGGGTCCCTTCTTTGAGCATCTTGTTGAAGGTCTCCATTCCCTTCTCGTTGCGCAGCTCCTTGAGTATCCACAGCGGAACGGAGTCCATGCCTATCATATATACCTTCTTCATGAGCCTACCTCTTTCCTACAGAATTTATTATCCCTATTCCTGAGAACTTGTCTCCCTGATAAATAACGAACCTGCCAAGCTCCCTTGATGAAGTGAATGGTTCTGCTGGAATATCTCTGTCCAATTTTATATCGACAATTGCGGCATTGAGCTGCTGCGCACTCCTTGGACCAATTTCAAAACCGGTAGTGGTGTCTATTAGCTTGTTTATGCTGACTTTTCCAGAGAGCTCGATGCCATTGAACTTTATCCTTACTTGGCCTTTGATCTTCTTTACTATGAAGACAAGCGCGCCTATGTTTCTGGTGTTTTTTGCGCCTTTGAAGGCCGCATCGTACACTACGCTTCCTTTCGAATCACCCGTTACCTGCCTGGCAAGTTTTATTGCAACATTTTCAGATACATTTGCTGTCTTCTTCTTGACCCCTTTGACGAAAAGCGCAGCCACTTTTGAATTAAAATTTATAGGGAGAACTTTTATCTTGCCGCCGACCTTTATTGTTCCACTTGCTACGCTACCTATGAGAAGCGAGTCTTGCTCGTGGGGCATGCTTCCCTGAAGTATTACGCGCATGTTTCCATCAGAAGAATCACCAGCCTTCTTCTTTGCCATTTCACGCATTAGTTCTAGGAGAGGTTTTCCTTTGTACCAGTGCATATTTGGGGATTTCTTTGATAGATTCTCAGACCCATACGCAGATATTGGCACGAAATGCACCGATCTACTCTCGACACCTATCTTTTCAAGGAATTCGCTTAGCTCCTTTCGTATTCTTTCGAATCTGTCCTTGCTATAACCAACAGTGTCCATTTTATTAACAGCAACTATGAGCTTGTCTATGCCCAGCATCCTAGAAAGATAGATGTGCCTTTTGGTCTGTGGCCTTATCCCTTCATCCTTATTTGCAGATACTATAAGAAGGGCGAATTTTGCGTATGAAGCTCCGCTTATCATGTTCTTTATCAGCTCCTCGTGGCCAGGGACATCTATGAATTCGAAAGCTGAGTCACGATATTTTACTTGTGCTCTTGATGTGTCTATAGTAAGGCCGCCCTTGCGCTCTTCTGAGAAACTGTCAAGTATGAATCCTGGTTCGAATTTTCTCCCGAGTTTCTTACTCTGACTCTTTGCTTCTGCAATGCGCTCTTCGGATACAGATCTGGTAGTTATGAGCATGCTTCCTATTAAGGTGGACTTGCCATGGTCTTTATGACCTAGAAGAGTTACTCTATTTATTATCATAGACCTTCACATGTAGCCAAGTGCCCTTAATTTCTGCATTACGTATTCTTTTTCTTTATCTTGATCTCGCCCGGATCTCTCTTCTATTCCAGTAGTCTCAAGCTCCTTTATTATGTCGTCTACGTTCCTAGCACCAGACTTGATAGCAGTAGTGCAGTGGGTGCAACCAAGGCTCCTGTACCTTAAGCCGTTCCTTGAGAAGTAAAGCGGATTGATTGGCACCTTGTTCTTCTTTATGTACTGCCAGATGTCTATCTCGTTGAAATCGAGCAGCGGGTGTATCCTTACGTGACCTTTGGAGTCAAGGCTTGACGAGTAATCATTCCACATCTCTGCAGGTTGATTCTTGTAGTTCCACTTGAAGTTCCTGTCCCTCGGGGAGACGTATCTCTCTTTGGCGCGTATTCCATGCTCATCCCTCCTTATAGAGACTATAAGCGCATCAAAACCATACTTTTCCATTACTTTCTTAAGTGCTATTGACTTGTTTGCTCCGCAACAGGCGGCTCCGGATAGATCAGGCTTGACTTCGCTATCTACAACCATAAGGTCAAGCTTCCACTTCCTTGCAAGATCCTCCCTGAACTTGTACGTCTCTGGAAAATCAATGCCGTTGTCAATATGAATGACAGGAAATGGCACCTTGCCAAGAAACGCCTTTCTTGCTATCGCAAGCATTGTGGTGCTGTCCTTTCCCATGCTCCATAGAGCTGCGACGTTCTTGAACTTTGATTTTGCCTCCCTTATTACGAATATGCTCCTTTCTTCCAGCTCGTTTATATCTTGTTTTATCATGCAATCACTTGTTCAGATTAAGAAGCCCCTTTAGGTATATGGTTGCGCCTCTGAGCTTCTTTCCGTCCTTCTTTATCAACGGTACCTTGTATATCTGCTTTGACTTTCCGTCATAGAGCGCCACGTATGAATCTCTTAGGTCGTCAAGCTTCCTTAGCTTGTTCTCCCTTTCAAAGACCACCTTATAATACTTTATACCGCTTCCCTTAAGAGACTTGGAGAACTTTTCCCAGTTCTTAGCCTGCGGGTCATTCCAGAGCTCTTCGACTACTTCTTTGATCTTTCCTGATGACATAATATCACTCCAAGTATCCAAGAGCCTTGAGCTTGCTGACCACCGCACCTGCCTCCTTGTTTCCCTTCTGCTTTGCTGTGGTGATGTCTGCGAACGTCTCCCTAAGTATGTAAGTCGCATAATCCGATACCGAGGAG
>DAIDLJ010000016.1 GCA_027449585.1 Microcaldota archaeon
CACCGGGAATCCGGGGTCCTTGAAATGCTCTCTTACGTATGAGATGTATTTCATAAGAATCTGCCCCGTATATGGTCGATCATACTCCTGAAGGATGGCACAGGTCCCTGGTATATTAGGGTTCTAAGATCCTCCTCGTTTACCGGAGCTTCAAGTTCCTTAAGGAAGTCTGAAACGTCCTTCTTTATGGCCCTCTTTTCTGTGACGTAATCGCTCAGGATGTATAGGTCATATATGTCCCGTATGAATCTTCTATCGGAATAGGCGGAGATCTTTTCCAGCATTAGCCGCTCTGGCGAGAGAGTCAGGACATCTGTGAAGGTGCCGTCCGCCCTCTCAAATCGGGTCGGTACTGCAGCTATGCTTTTTTTCTTATGGTTGATCTCAACTTTTAGATATGTGCCTCCAGAAGACAGACCCATGAATATCAGGTTTCCAGTGTTCTTTATCTTGCCGACTTGAACCCCGTAGTCCGCTGCCGATGCAATTATGCCGTCTTTGATCCGGGTAAAATCTGAACCGATGTCCATATACGCGTCTATGTCGCTAGAGAACCGATTTCCGCTAAAACAACGCCATATCGCAGTTCCTCCGTGCAGCACCACGCTATTCTCTGCCTTATATAATATGCCGACAACAACATCCTGGAAAGACGCAATGCTCTGATATTCCCTGTTCTTGAGGGCTTTCATTATCGGCAATTTCATAATATCCCTAAGTTACATTATAATGTAACTTAGGTAGTAAGATATAAAAATACTCCTGGGATCTGCCGATGAAGAGGGTCATTTGCATTTGAACGCGTGACTAAATGAAGGACTCTGTTTGGTTTATTCCTGAGCCTTGGTTATCTCGCTTAGAAGTATTGTTGCGTAGCTCCCTGATGGGATCGCAAAGTCCACCTTTGCAGAGCCATCTTGCGGGCCTTGCGAGAATGCGAGATTCTTTATCGGGGCAAGGAGCACGCGCCTTTGGCCCTTCATGCTCAGCTCGGGCATTGACTTTATCTTCATCTCCTCTGCGGCAAGCCCCATCTTCTCCATTGCCTCCCTCTCGTAGTCGTCTATCTCCTCGGGCTTGGTCTCGTATCCTATGAGATTTGCGACTGCAAACTCCCCCTTCCTGCCCGCGCCTGATGCTTCGATGTCAGGGAAGCCGAAGAAGTCCTTCTTGCAGGTCCTGCCTGTCTTGAAGTCCTCCTCCTTTATCCTTGCCTCGAGGGCGATGTTGAAGACCATTGACTGGACCGAGTGTATGAACATTACAAGAAGTCCGCGTGGTATCTTTCTGAGGGCATTGGCGTAGTTGTCGTATCTTGAGAGGTACTCTATCACCATGCGTTCGTTGCCCAGGTTCCTTGGGAAGTAGTCCAGAGCGGCCTTGTAGTCCATCTCCTCCTTGAGCCTTGCCCTTGCGGCAACGGAATTCTGGTTTGTCTCAAACTGTGTGTCTGTCAGGAACTTCATGACCGCGCCCTCGAAGTCGCCCCTTATTATGCATGCGCCGATGTCGGCGTTGTTCATCCTTATCCCGAACCTCTGCCTGTCGAAGTAGTTTGGCATGCGTCCGCCTAGCTCCTCGATCACCTCTGCGGCCCTGTCAGGATCCTTGCATTCCCTTATCATGGTGGAGAACTCGTTGCCCAGGTTCTTGCCCAGCTCTATTCCCTTAGAGCTCTTCCAGGCTCCGTTTATCGATATGTCCTTTACCTTGGCCTGCATGAGCTGTAGCGGCTCTACGCCGTATAGGCTTGCTATCTGCACCGAGACCGAGAGCCGGTCCTTTGAGCCGAAGTATCCTATCGACTTCTTGCCCCTTCCGAACTTCTTCCCTATGGTTATTAGCGCGTGTATAGTGTCCCAGTCCCTTTTCTGCAGCACGAATCTGGTGAAGCTGCCCTCCTCCTCATTTACATCGCCGACATCGCTTGGGGAGTACTTCACGCCCTCCCTGAGCACCGTCCCGTTGGCCTCTATCTCCCTTACAATGAAGTCCTCTGGAGTGCTCTTTATCTTCCCGCCTGTGCCTTTCCCCCTTGACAACGTAAGCATTTAAAAAACCATTTATACTCTCTATTCTGTACGCTATATTATATAAGGGAGACTTTACCATATTAGGTTGCTGTGGTTTATTTGGATAGAGAACCTATAGTGGAACGGATAATACACAGGCTGGTAAGGAAGCATATTGCAGGCACCACTATGGAGTCTGCGCTAGATGCCGCAAAGGAGCTAAACGACAGGAACCTCTCAGTCTCTCTTACCTTCCTAAGCGCCAATGCCACGGAGAAGGCAAAGGCAAAGTACATAACGACGACCTACAGCGAGCTGGTCAGGAGGGTGGCAAGGATGGGCATAAAGGCAGGGGTGCACGTCGGACTTGACCAGCTGGGCAGCGCGATAGGGACTGACTTTGCAATGGATAATTTCAGGGAGATATGGGGCGTTGGAAATAAGTACGGGGTCTTCCTATGGCTCGATGCCGACGGGCTTGCGGCCTCGGAACTCTCGGCGGTGCCCAAGATGGGCGGAGTCGGGCTTGTGGTGCGCCACGACAAGGCGCACGAGTATGCCAAGATAGGCGAGAAGGTGGGCCATGTCAAGCTCGCATTCCGCGACTATGCGCCAAAAGAGAAGAACGGCATAGTCAAGATGGCCGAGGCGGCAAGAAAGGGCCTGCAGGACCTTGTCCTTTGCGAGGTGCCTGATGGAGAGCTCTCCGGGATACTCAAGAGCAAGATAAAGTCCGATGTAGGGCTGGAGTTCGGCTATGGATACAGCGATAAGAAGATGGCTGCGGCGGTAAAGAGGGGAGCCAAGGTAAGCGTACTGGTGCCATTTGGCAAGGACTGGATAAAATACGCAATGAACAGCGCACCAGAAGGTTATATGAGATTTGTTGCTGGAAGATTACTCAAGGAGGGTGAACTGGATGACGCCTAAGAAGAACGGCAATCTTTTCAACTTGAAAAAGAGCGGGGACGGCAAGACCGTCTTCATAACCGGAGGAGGGGGAAGGATAGGCAGGAGCCTCTCGAGGGCGCTCATAAGAAACGGGTATACTGTAAGGGCCCTGTCGCACGACAAGGAGTTCATACATACAATGCCTGCGGGAGTGGTCCCTTACGTAGGAGATCTAAGCGACAAGAAGCTGCTAAACGATGCATGCCGCGGAGTCGACATAGTCTACCACCTGGCAGCCATAGTAAGCGAGTACAGGGAGAGCACAAAGACGCTGATGGATGTAAATGTTGGTGGCACAGAGAACGTGCTTGAGGCCTGCAGGAAGAACGGCGTGAGCCACTTCATATTCTCAAGCAGCCTTGACGTATACGGAAGGGTGCGGCAGGAAGTGCTCGAAGAGGAGTCCATGCTCAATCCTACGGACAAGTACGGATACAGCAAGGCGATGGCAGAGAGGAAGATACTGGAGTACGGCGACAAGATAGACTATACCATACTGCGCATGGCTACGATTTACGGCACCGGATTCGAGAGCTCTTATTTCAAGCTCTTCAAGGCGATAAAGACCGGGAAGGCATACATAATAGGCGACGGGAAGAACAGCCTCTCAATGATAAACATAGAGGACGTGCTCAGCGCCATGCTGCTTGCTGCGGAGAGAAAGGCCAGCAACAGGAACGTCTACAATCTTAGCGACGGCGTCAAGTACACGCAGGAGGGCCTTATGAACCTGGCAGCGGATCTGCTCAAGGCGGAGAGGCCCACTAGGCACATAAGCCAGCTGGTGGTGAGCCTTGTTGCAAAGAGCAGGGGGCTGGATAGCGATGAGCTCAGGTTCCTTACAAGCAACAGGATAGTCGACATAGGAAAGGCGAAAAAGGAGCTCGGATTCGAGCCTAGCGTCGATATAAAGGACGGGGCAATAGACATGGTGAGGGACTTTTTGAGCCGAGGATAAGGTTATCTTTAGATTATATTCATGGTGTGTTTATGGCATTTAAGATAGGAAAGATCGAGAAGTACATATACGAAAGGCTTGAGGACAAAGGGGCGCTGATGTTCATGCTCGTAGACCCTGTGGACTACAAGACCCCGGATATTGCGATAAAGACCGCCAAGGAGGCTGCCGATGGCGGCGCGGACATGATACTTGTAGGGGGAAGCATAGGCGCACAGGGAGAGCTCCTTGACTATGTTACAAAAGGGATAAAGGACGTCGTGGATTCGCCGGTAGTCCTCTTCCCTGGAAACATAGCCACGCTCACAAGCCACGCAGATGCGGTCTACTTCATGTCGCTGCTCAATGCGAGGGGAACGTACTGGATAACGCATGCGCAGATGCTCTCAGCTCCGATAGTCAGGCAGATGAAGATAGAGCCGCTTCCAGTAGGATACGTAGTGGTGGCGCCTGGCGGGACGGTCGGATGGGTGGCTGATGTCAACCTCGTGCCTAGGGAGAAGGAGAAGATAGCCGCAGCGCTTGCTCTTGCAGGGGAATACCTTGGGAACAGGTTCATAATAACTGACGTCGGATCCAACCCGCAGATGATGGGTAGCGGACCGGTGCCGCCCAAGATGATAAGGGCGGTAAAGGATGCAATATCTGTCCCGTACATAGTCGCAGGAGGGATAAAGGACGTGGGCAATCTGAAGGCCACGATATCTGCAGGTGCAGACATAGTCCAGATAGGCACGGCGATAGAGCAGTCCTCCAAGGCAAGAAGGCAGGCCGAGCTCTTCTCAAGGATAGTAAAGGAGGAGGGCGCTAAGAAGCTTAAGAAGTCATGATGCCGATGCACGAAATCACGGCCCTCGAACTGGGGCTTGCGATAGGGGAGCTCAGGCCGAAGGTGGTCGGGAGCTATCTCAAGAAGTTCTACGACCTTGGGAACGAGTCCTTCAGGTTATCATTCCATAACGCCGAAGGGAACTTCGTAGTCTACTGCAAGCTTGGAGAGACTCTCAATGAGACCTCTTTTGTCGAGGAGTCCGGGATGGCGACCAACTTCGCTGTCGCTGTGAGAAAGAGGGTAGAGGACTCCAAGGTGGTCGGCTTTTATCAGCAGGGAGGTGACAGGATCGCGGTTCTGGAGGTGCAGGGAAGAGGGAGGCTGTGCAGGGTATTCATCGAGATGTTCGGAAAGGGAAATCTCATAGTCGCAGACGACGGCAACATGATAGAGATTGCCTACAAACTCATGTCCTATAAGGACAGGGAGATAAAGCCGCGCGTTCCTTACGTGCTCCCAAAGAGCAGCGCGATGCCGATAGACGGCATGGATGGCCCAGCAGTCGAAGAGATGCTGGATAAGGTCTCAGGCTCTGGAAACCGGATGATAGCGGAGCTCTCCAGATACTTCAATGTCGGGCCGATATATCTCGAGGACATAATAGTCGGGGCAGGACTTGATCCCAAGGCCGTGCTTGCAGATGCGGATAAGGAAAGGCTCAAAGATGCCATACTCTCATTCGTAGAGAGGATAGGCTCGCCGCAGCCCACTATCTACATTAAGGATGGAGTTATAGAGGATTATTCAGTGCTTGCACTGGCCAAGTATTCCGGGCTTGAAGCGCAGAAATGCGAAAGCATAAGCGAGATGCTAGATACGATCAGCGTCTCTGAGAGGATGAGCGTGAAGGACGACTCGGTGGTAAACAACACTGAGGAGATCGATGCTGCAATAGCAAAGCAAAGAGAGCTCGTGCTGGAGTTCGAGAAGAACTCGGTTGACTATGCAAGGTATGGGAAGAAGATATTCGAGAGGATGGGGGAGATAAACGAGCTCATAATGAGGATACGGGAGAAGAGACGGACCACGGCCCAGGAGCTTCAGGCGGAGTTTCCGCACCTTAGGATAATTGAGCTAAGCTTAAAGGACAAGACAGTTACAATAGATGTTGATTGAATGGAGATAAGAATTACGATGCTGGGCACCTCGGGCTCCTCGCCAACCAAGAGCAGGTCGATGCCTGGACTTGCGCTGACGTACAACGGCGGCGTCTATCTCTTCGACTGCGGGGAGGCATCCCAGATGCAGATGATAAAGTACGGAATAAGCTTCTCTAAGATAAATGCGATATTCATAAGCCATGCGCACGGAGACCACATAATAGGAATAGCAGGCCTGATAAGGACAATGGCGATGAACAGGAGGAGCGCGGACCTTGACATATTCATACCCAAAGGCTACGAGAGCACGGTGAAGGCGCTCATCTCGTTCGACCGCGCACTGATGACATATAAGATAAATGTGCATGGGATAGGGACCGGGGTAATCTATCGCGGGAAGGGATTCTCTGTGCGATCATTCAGGCTCAATCACACCGTTACCTCTTACGGCTACGTGTTCAGGGAGGATGATAGGCATAGGTTCATAGTAGACAAGGCAAAAAGGCTGGGGGTAAAGGGCGAGATGTATTCGAAGCTGCAGAAGAACGGCTCGATTAGG
The DNA here is from genome assembly GCA_027449585.1 of Microcaldota archaeon. Lineage (GTDB taxonomy): Archaea > Micrarchaeota > Micrarchaeia > Micrarchaeales > CABMGC01 > JAJZNA01. Next base: position 6,413 of record DAIDLJ010000016.1, read on the forward strand.
ATCGATGGGAGGAGGATAACGCTAGATAGCATTGCCAGAGTTCAGAAGGGAAAGGCATTTGTTTACGCTGGAGATTCTCGCCCGTCCAAAGCGACTATTGCGGCTGCAAGGGGAGCGGACCTACTCGTCCATGAGTCTTCGTATTCTGGCTCTGAGAAGCATCTTGCGATGGAGAGGAAGCATTCAACATCGGAGGAGGCCGCGCAGGTGGCAAAGAGCGCAGGCGTAAAGAGGCTGGTACTAACCCACATAAGCGCAAGGCACAGCTCCGTTGATGAGCTGGAGAGGCAGGCGCGCAGGATCTTCAAGAAGACCAACGTAGCACAGGACGGAGATATTATAATCCTTTAGAACAGATTAAATTTTGCGGGGGTATCGTCTAGTGGTAGGATGGCAGATTGACATTCTGCAGGCAGGAGTTCAATTCTCCTTACCCCCATTTGCTCTTACTGAATAATTCTGACGAGTACGAAGGAAAAGCTTGGTTTTGGTTTTATAAGGTTGGTAGACTTTCTAGTACAGCACTTTATAGATAATTACTTAAGTCGCCTTCTCTGACCCTTATTTAGATACCATACAACAAATATTATTACAACGATGGCAACTATAATCCATAGCACATAGGAGCCAGTTGGTGAGGCGGATGAATACTCCGGCACTGTTGTTTGCGCGGTAAGAGGCGGCGGAACTGTTGTCGAATTGGCTGATGCGGATGTTGGCTGCTGTGCAGTATTTTGGAATAGACCTATTATTGGATCGTTTGTAATAGAGAATGTTACCAAGCATCTTGCCGCATTAACTGTGAATTTTGGTATGGGCTGCCAGGTGCCATTTTCTAGCTTGTAAGGAGCGATTTTCGAAGCCGAAATTGCACATGGATAAGCGAATGTGACGTTTGTTGAGACATTTGGAGCAGCTATGCTTATGTTAACTGCAACCACATTTGCAAATCCCTGAGGAGGATTAGGCACATTATTTGTTACATTAGTTACAGTAACTTTGCCTTTGGAGCCGTTTCCTTGTGCAACTATCGTCAACAACAGCCCAACATTTGTTACATTTATATTTGTGAAGCTTGAATTTGAGAAAGTATAGCTAGTGTTTATTGCGAATGGTATCGTTGTGGTTGAAGGCATTGTTGTTTGGGGCACTGTAGTTTGAGGAACTGTTGTAGTGGTTTTGACGATAGTCGTGGTTAGAAATACGCCAGAGCCGCCACTTCCTTGCACGCAGTTGGAGCATGGTGGAGGGCTGCTTACGGTTATCAAGCCCGAAAGTATTGAATTGACTGTTCCGGATACGGCATTATCTGTAACGAAAACGTTCGCATTCAGGGTGTTACCTGCCTCGCCAGAAGGAAGAACATATGCAAAGCTGTTCGAGGTAGTAAGCATATTTGCGACGATTATGTTCGTGTCAGAATTATAGACTAGGAAATTGTAGGTGTATGGAAGGGAACCGCCTGTTTCGTATGCTGCGAATGTCACTGTCTGGCCGGTAGTATACGACTGCGCAGATGAAGGGGATATTGTTGGCGTCGAAAGCGCGGTATTTACCGTTATTGTTTGGCTCAGCACTGAATTTACGGTTACGGCCGTGCTTGCAGAGTCTTTCACAAACACATTTGCATTCAGGGTGTTTCCGCTGTTTCCGGTCACTTGGAATGTGAATGTATTTGAAGTTGCAATGTCTCCGGTCAGCAGATCGTTGAACACGATTACATTGGTGACCGAATTATAGACTAGGAAATTGATTGTGTAAGGAGTCGTACCTGCAGACCATCCGCTTGCCGTTAGTGTCTCCCACTGCCCGGAGTCTATGGCAAGGGTATTGGAGATCAATAGGCTAGGCGTGCCGGTTAGCACAGAGTTGAAGCCTAATGGAGAGTATATCGAGTTTGCTATGCCATTGGTGGTTGCGCTGTCGCGTATAAGCACATTTGCCCGTAGGGTGTTACCAGCATACCAGGAAGGGAAGTAGAACGTTGCAGTTGGAGTCGCCCCGGTTACCAGAATTGAATTGACCACCGCGCCCGTAACTGAATTTGAGATAGTGAAAAGGGCATTGTAAGGAGAGGTGCCTCCTGGAGATACTGTGTTGACTGTAAAAGTGGAGTACTGGCCGGAGTCTACTAATGTGTTTGAAATTGAGAATGTCGGTGCAGAATTTAGAACGGAATTGAACCCTAACGGCACATATATGGAATTTGCTATGGAGTTGGTCGTGGCGGAGTCTGTTATTACTACATTTACCTGGAGGGAGTTTCCTACCACCCAGGAAGGCAAGTAGAACAATTCTGCTGTTCCAGAGGATACGATAGCGCTTATCGAATTTATGGGCACCTTTGTTATGGAATTTGAAATTATTATGTTCTGAACGTAATTAGGCGCCCCGCCAGAAATAGTCGGTGTTATTAGGACATATTGCCCTGCATCGAGCATAGTATTTGATGGGGTTGCAAGTGTTGGGGTCTGCAGTGCGTTGTATGCTTTGTATGTTGAATAAACGGTGTTGGCAGGAGTATCGGAGGCCGAATCGGTTACCAGCACATTGACATCTATTGGACTGTTTGAAGGTTCATTCGCACCTACGAACCATGTCGCAGTAAATGTATTGGTTGATAGCGCTGAAGAGACTATAGTATTTACAATCAGACCCGGAGATATTGAGTTGACAACATTGACACTAAACGTATTTGTTGCAGCTGCTGTGCCCCCCGATACTGAGACGGTTATTGATTGCCATTGCCCTTGGTCCACTATCGCATTTGTTGGTAGGGTATTTGCGATTGTTAGGGTAGTGGCATTAACCAGAGGTACGCTCATTACAAATGCTAAGACAAACAGCAGTACAACAGGCAATAATCTGTCATTCATTCAAACATTCCTAAGTATAGAGTTCTATTTATGTAAAGATTAATAATTGTTTGGAAAAATCGGCTCAGATTAGATTGCCAGGCCGATATCTGTGGGGGGTAGGAATATCCAAATAAGATACTGCACACAGGAAAAGCATATAAGAAGGGATATGAAATATTTATCAATTGATTTGCTGGATTAGGATGTGATGAAATGGACGTGAAGCAGTCTGCATCGAAGGAGATAGAGTTCGACATCAGGAAGAAGCCCGCTGGAAGCGTGAATGGCACGATAAAGGACAAGGAGGAGAACCTGAACCGCTTCAGCTACGGCAAGGGATTCGAGATAGACGGCCCTTCTACGATAACTTTCGATGTCTACAACATGGAGCTTAGCGTTCCTGCGGAGTTCGTGGAGATAGAAGGAACCCTATCGATAATGCTTGACGGGTCAAGATTCCTGGAGATAGCGGCGAACAAGCTCGTCCCAGGAGTCAATACCATTGACATGGACCAGGTGATAGGCAAGGGACATAAGATATCAGCAGTGCTCAATTACACTAACGTCAAGGGGCTGGGTCACTACAACCTGCAGCTAAGGCTACAGAACAGGTAAATCAGCGCGATTTACTTGCGGCGAGCGCCCTTCTTCTAAGCAGTATCATCAAGACCAGCAGGGTGTTTGCGGCTATTATGACTGACGGATAGAGGGCAGTTACCAGACTAAATGAGCCCAGGGCAAAAAGGGAGAGGACAAAGCCCAGTCCGCTGAGGATGAACAGGCTGGTTGACTCCTCGAAAGGATTCTTGTAGGCCTTTGTGAGCGTAGGCACTAGGGCTATAAGGTCGACTATTGAGGATATTACAACGCCCCATAGGGAGTTCATTGTCACAATCCACAGTGCTATTCCAAACATGGCAAGGCCAAGGCAGAGCTTGTCAAGGCCAGTTATCCTTGTCTTGCCGCTGCGCATTGCAATGACTGCTATTATAGCATTGAGCACCCCCTGGACGCCAAGAACCCACGACCCGGCGGCTCCGCCTTTTGTTATGGATACAGTGAATGCTATGAACGTGAGTATGGACCAGATGAGCCATGAGAAGGCATGGGGCTTTATCCTTCTTCCAATCATATCCTTGAAGTAGGGCAGATATCCCGATATGCCCAGAAGCGTTGCGGCTATTCCAAGCAGAACCTTGTAGTCAAGTGTCAAGAACAACATCCTTTATCGCAATCTTTCAAGCGAGGGCATTAACCATTTGCATCGGCATTATTTAAATTTTCCTGCCAAGTAATCTGTTGGTTGATTATGGCCCTTGGAGTCATCGCTGAGATAGCCCTCGCCCTTGTTGGATTCTTCATTGCAGCGGAGCTCACGGCAAGGGGGGTCGAGAGCCTTGAGCCGGTGATGGGGCAGGGTATGGCGGGAGGGGTCATACTAGGGCTCCTTGGCGCGCTGCCTGAAACTGTCTTCGTCATAATAGCCACTTTATCTTCATCGTACCAAATCGCGCTCGGATCTGCATTGGGGGGCAACATAATACTCTTCACGCTCGGCATAGGGCTTGTCGGCATAGCGCATTGGCTCAGGTGGAAGGGCCCCATATTGATGAAGGAGGATTATAAGGTTGAACTCTACTTCCTGCTCGCCTCAACGATCCTGCTTGTAGGCCTGATGTTCTACGGCTCGCTTGACAGGATATCTGGAGGGGTTCTCTTTCTGCTCTACGTGGTCTATGTATCTTATAGGTACGCGGTTGCGCGCTCGAAGATGGACGGGCGCTTTAGCGCGATCAAGAAAAGAAAGCTACTTCTCGAAGGAGGAGCATACGTAGGCGCTGGGATGGTAATAGTCCTGCTGCTTTCCGGCACTTTTGTAAGCGCCATATCTGACGTGTCAGGCATGATAGGCCTATCGCCGCTATGGCTCGCCCTTGTTATATCGCCGCTGGCGGCTGACATAGACGAGAACATAAGTGCCAACAGGATGACTATGAGAAAAGTTGGCGGTGGCTCCACGGCGATCGTGAGCTTCGTTGGGGGAAAGCTCCAGAACAACACAGTGCTTCTTGGGATTATAGGGCTTCTCTCCTCCAGCAGCGTTGCGATAGGCGGGGCGATGTTCGACTTCGGCGCTGTCGTAGTGATAAATCTCCTGGCAATAGCAGTGATCCTTAGGGGCAGGCTCGATTACAGGGAGAGCATGCTGCTTGTTATGGCATACGTGGTAGTGATAGCTGCTGCATTCGTGCTAGGATGAGGACCTTGGGCTTAGACGTTGTTTAGCCTTGCCTTTATCTCTTCGGTTGAGAGCTTTGTGCTCAATAGAGGTATCTTCTCTATCTGGGCTATCTTTATGGCAAGCTTGTCCATGTCAGCCACGTTCTGTATGACAACTATCCTTGGCTTTATCGGGGCTACCCTTATGACCACCATCGGAGACCTTCCGGTGCTGACCTGGTCGAATATGAAGGCGCGCTCGTTTGTAGGTCCGAAGAGCTTTGGATACTCGCTTGGGGAGATCTCAAGAATCACCCTTATGCTGTCTATAAGCGTATAGCCGAATATCTTGACGGTGTCAAGAAGGTTTGGGTTGGAGATTATCTTAGCGTCTATTATCCTTGCGAAGTCCGTTCCGCTTATGGGCGATGCGAAGTCGTGTATCAGGTAGAACGGATCCTTCTCCTGCGGCAGGTTGTACTTCTCCAGGTTCCTTACAACCTCTCCGCCTTTGGATCCGTCTATGGCAAAGAGCGCGGCTACGAACCTCTTTATTATGCCTACTCCGGGGCTTGCCCTCCTGTTCCCCTCGTAGTCGCTTATTGTTGAAGTTGATATCTTAAGGAATTTTGAGAGCTCGACCTGTGATATGCCAAAGAGCTCGCGCCACTTCTTCATTGTGCTTCCTGGGCTATCCGAGAGGGTTATCTCTCCTGCGATCCTCTCCTGCAGCGTGTCCATATCAATCATCTCTGCGTTAACTCTTTTAATACCTTACCCGCCGCTTGCTCGTTTAGGCTTTCTCCTTATTGCACGTTTAGTTTTAGCAGGGCCGGCGATTTCCTTGTGCGACTCGGTTGTATTATTGGCAGGAGGTTCGCCTTTCTTTATAAAAATGGAGTACAGTATCACGATTATGCCGCCAAAGAAGAGCAGCACCCCTATAGAACCGTATGCGGCCGTTGAAATTAGCGTGTTGTTTATCTGATATTGCGGCTTGGTAGCAACAGAATAGATTATTTGAACAGTGGTGTTTGAAGGATTGTAGAAAATTATGGTGTAATTCCCTGGTGGGAGAACGGGGGAGAGCGTCGAGTAGTAGGTAATCGCCGTGTCGTTTGAACGCTGATATGGAAACATCCCGTATATTGAATTGTAGGACATCTCCATTATGTTGGAATTGGGGGTGTTTGTGGAATTTGGGTATACTCCTGCTCTCGAACTTATGTAATTGGCTGCGGCGCTTGCCCCGGACGAATTGGACAGCGCGAAATTTATTGAATTTCCATCGGTGTAATATAGAAGGCCGAATACGGTGCTATTTTGCATAGTAATGCGCTCTTCCGTGATATTTTGGGGCGGGATGGCCAGCTGGCGTGTGACGGGGGTGGTGAATGAACTCTGGAAGTTTAGCGAGTTATTATACACTATAAGTATCGAAAAAACAAATATCAATATGCCCAGTTTTGTTAGATTTTTCATTCAATCAGGATTATATGGTTCCACTAAATACATAAATTTATATAAGGCTCAAGCAGAACATTCTTAGGGATAGGTATGCCAGATCTGATTAAAAGCGGCATAGACGGACTGGACTCGATGCTATTTGGCGGATTCCCTAAAGAGAACCAGATAATGATAGGCGGAGGGCCCGGGGCTGGAAAGAGCCTCATAGCCTTCGAATACATATACCGAGGCGCTCTGGCCGGAGAGCCTGGAATGATATTCGCATTTGACGAAGAGCCAACGAAGATAATAAGCAACGTAAAGGAGGCGTTTCCTAATTTCAAGAAGCTTGATGAGCTTATAGATGAAGGGCTGATAAAGATAGAGGGAAGGGACATACTGCAGGAGGCATTCAACAAGTATGAGCAGGCCGGCATGGAATTTGGCAGGATAGTTGCGGACATGGAAAGGAAGGTTATTGCAAGCGGAGCAAAGCGCGCGGTCGTCGATTCTTCATCGGACTTCGAGCTTGTGATAAAGGACCCCATAATCTATAGGCGGTCGATGTGGTCCCTTGCGGCTAATTTCAGGAGGCTCGGAGTCACCACAATACTTACATCGGAGATACACAATCCCGACAGGAAGAAACTTGTTTTCAAGCCGGAGCACTTCATATTCGATGGCATAATACTGATGTACCAGAATGGCGAGGATTCTAGGAGAATCCCTGCGCTTGAGATAATAAAGATGAGGGGCTCTAAGCATAGCTTCTCTACTGCGCCTTATGAGATAACGCCCAATGGGTTCAAGATATACTCGCCGGAGACTATCGATAGCCAATAGTTAAATAATTTGGTTTGGTAATCTTATAAGTGATTGGCAGTGGTTTCTGATAGTATCGGCATCGATGGCAATGCTGCGCAGTCTCCAGAACAGAAATTGAGGCTCTATGCCATAATTGCCGGAGTTATCGTCATATTGGCAGTGGTGTCATTTTTGTTTGTCCCTTCTGGAAGCGCGGGAACGGCTTCAAGATGCAACTCACTAATTTTGCTGCAGGGCAGATACAACTGCATAGAAGCAGCCGCAATATACTCCCATAACAGCACAATGTGCGGCCTTTTACCGCAAAGTTACAACGATTATTGTTACTTTAATATAGCAGAAAACACTTCTAACGTTTACCTTTGCGGCAAGATAAATGATACCCTATTGAGCGGACAGTGCTATATGTATATGGCGAATTATACTAAGGATGCCGGAATATGCAGTATGATGAATACAAGTGACGCTTCTAAATGCAGATATGGGCTTGCGGTTGAGACGAAGAATTACACCCTGTGCACAGGAGTAGCTGGCGCAACTGGTAAATCCCAATGCAATGATACAATAAAACTTGATGAAGCTCTTAGCACTGCCAATTCTTCTTACTGCTCGGAGATGCAAAACAACAATAATACCACTGCAACTGAAAGCATACTCCAGAATTCAAGTTTCTGGAGCTATCCCAGGCTTGGCATCAATGTGAGCCAGCTGTTCGAATTCATGGCGTTTTACAATCAGTCAATAGGCGGCAGGGACACCTGTTACGTAAGTATCGCATACGAATCTTCAAACACAGCATACTGCAGTGATATAGCAAACCAGAATTTCAGCGCGCTGTGCATAAACAACGTGAAATCGGCAGCAAAATATTCCAATTCGACAAATAGTTCCATAAACATGACACAATTGTTTGAGACATGCAGTGGCACACCTGACCAGATTGCGCAGTGCAGATACGCTTACATGTCAATCGATGCGATGAAGACCGACAATCTTTCTATGTGCAAGAGCATACCACAGAATTACTCGGTAACCTGCTTCTATTATCTCGCAAAGAAATACAACAGCACAATGTACTGCGGATATATAAAGAACGCCACACTTAACCAAGCATGTGTTGGGGATGTAGCGGGGATTTATCCCAGTACGAATGTAAGTGGTTGAATTGCGAGGAATAGTCTCGTGCATAAAAAATGGATCAGGTAGGGATCGGACCTATTTTATAACCGACGTGTCAGATGGATTCGTTACGCAGGAGGCGCTGGGGAATCTTCCATTGGCCATTGGAAGAGCCGTTGAGAAAAAAGAGTCAGGCGGATTTGCAGATTCAGGAACTGAAGTGGACGGAGAAGAGTTAAAGCGCATTGCATCAAAGGCTTCGTCGTCGCTTATAAGAAAAGAGGCGTACGTCACTGGAAATGCGGATATAGACCGGATTACTTCTAGGATGAAAGGCAGACTCGATGAGATAGCGGCGCTAATAATAAGGAAGATGATGCTCAGCGCGCCGATAGTGGTCAGGTTCCACAATGATGCGGATGGTTCTGGCGGGGCATACGCGCTCTATTTATCTGCACGAGATTTTGCCTTGTCGCATTCGCTCAAGACAAACTTTTTATGGATTATGCAGCGCGGAGTCTCGTACTCCGGGCAGGATGCGGAAAGCGACATACTGATAACGAACAATTATGAATGCGTCGAAAAGCCACTGCTTGTTGTTATAGATTTCGGGACGAATCCTGAAAGCAACCAGGGAATAGGGAAGATTAAGGACAGGTTTGATATAGCATGGCTTGACCACCATCCAATCGTGCCGGACTTTGCAGGCTTGGAGCTGCCAAATTACGTAAACACATGGCAGTTCGGCGGTGACTCAAACTATACTGCAGGGCTGCTCACATCCGTCATGTGCAAGTCATTCTCAGAAGTGGACACGTCGGAGATGGAAGGGGCATCACTCATAGGGGACTATAGCGACTATGCAACAGAAAAAGGAGCGGACATGTCCGCGCTTTTGGACTTTGTGACCAGCGATCTCCAGGCGATATACGGCCCGGGTAAGATGAATGTGACGCCGCAGGAAATAGATGCGATAGTGACAAACAAGGATAGGTCGCGCGAGCTCCTTGAGTATGCTAACATGAGGATGGAGGAGGCGCTCGACAACGGTATCAAGTCGATAAGGAAGTATTCGCTAAGAGGCGCCAACCTTGCTGTGCTGGATTTCGAGGAGATACGCTCCGAAGACTCAAAATATCCGCTACCTGGAAGATACGCATCGAAGCTGCTTGACAGGCTTGACGAGAAAGGGATGAAGAGGACCGTACTTGTAGTAAGCGTCGGATCATACCTTCTGATGAGGATCGACAAGGGTCTGTGCGCCGAGTTTGACCTTACCAGGGCGATGGACGAGATGAAGAACAGATACCCTGATGAGATTGCAGGAGGAGGCGGGCATAGGTGCGCCGGGAGCATAAAGCTCAAATTCAAGGAGCTTAGCAGGCAGATGACAGCTTCGCTTGTCGGAATAATAAGGGCAGAGTTAGGACCAAAAGAAGCTGCAGAAGATTAGACTCCGTGGAACCAAAAGCCCTTATTGTTGTCCCCTTTTCCTTTTCCCTTTAGCCTGTCAATGAGCGATAGCTTCTTTGGTTTTTTGACGTGCCCGTACTCCTTTGCGAGCTCGGGATGCGAATCGAGATAGCCCTCCTGGAAGGCCCTGAACTTTTCGTACTTGGACTTGATGAGCGTCTTCTGGTGCTCCTGCCATTCAGGCTTGAGCTTCTTCCACTCGTCCCTGGAATAGCCATAGGGCGCATGCTCCCTTATGGTGGCCGGCTCGAACTGGGGCTTGTATATCTCCTCGAAATAGTCCACATCGCGCTCCTTGGTGCTCTCCTTGCTTGTCCTGATCCCTTCCCTGGCGAGAAAATCGATAAGCTCCTTGGTGCTTGTCTTCTCCTTCCTATTCTGGGCTTCAAGAGGATTGTAGGTTATCGTTATCCTGTTCTTGACGAATTCGACCTTCGCCTTGAGCACCGAGTCCATTAGAAGAAGCCTGTACTGAAGCCTTGCCGAGTTCTCTATGCTTTTAAGATCGCCAGCACTTATGTCAAAGAAGACCACTTCCTTTATCATCCGATAAGGGACTCGGTAAACCTTTCCGTTATACTCAACCTTGTCATTGTACTCCTTCTCCTCGACCTTTAGATCCTTGATGAAGCCGTTCTCAGACGGCTCGTTGTCTCGCCTGTCCATCAGATACATCTTTTATGCTCAGCATCCTCCGCATCCGCAGCTGCCTGCAGATTCAGTCTTGCCGCAGCCGCACCCTGATTCGTTATTGCCGCATGCGCATCCCTCGTTTTCATGCGGATGTGGCTCCTCTTTTAGAACCTTCTTTGGCGCGCTTGCTGGTTCTAGGCTTGCCTTGACTGTAGCGGCGGGATAGGTCCGGCCGGTCTTCTTAGCAATTTCGCTAGCCGCGGCGCGGTTAACTGGCAATGAAAAGAAATCTATCATTTCGCCGTATGTCTTCTTATATGACTCTGTGGCCTCTATCTCCTTCACATTCCTCACGTACTTATCGCCCCCGTAGTCCCAGTCGCTATGCATGTTCTTCCACTCCTTGGAGGGTATTGCATACTGCCTTTGTATCTTGTCCCTATATACCTCCGGGAAGACGTTGAAGGTGCAGAAAGGAAGCACCCTGCCATCAGGCATTGCGTAGTGTATGTCGCACTTCTCCACCCGCTTTATATCGTAGGTGTACTCATCCTGGAAGTGCATCATGCCCAGGAAGAGGGACTTCATCTGGAACTTGCCCATTGTCGCAAAGTCATGGTTGAACAGGACCGACATGAGAAGTTTTCTGAAGTTGACCGACTTTGGCTGTTTTGACTCGTCTATGTATTTCCTTATCCCGTTAAGCGCCTTGAGAGCTATCACCCTTCTGTGCAGCTTGGATTTGCCCTCCATCTCGTTTATTGCATCCTGCAGGTGCTCGAGCAGTCCGTACGCATCTACGAACCTTGTGAGCGGGACTATCTTTCCGTCAGGATCCTGGAAGATGTATGAGCCTGCGCCGCAGGCGAAGTGTATTGAGAGGTCGTACTTGTACTCTCCGGATAGCGCTTCTATGAACCTGTTGATGCCTCCGACATAAGGCACTGAGAACCAGTCCTCCTTTGTTATCACTCCGCCGGTCTGCTCCTCTATGAGCTTTATTGCGCCTGGGATTGATATCCTCTGCTTCTCCCTGAGCCTTGAGGGCATCCTGCCTACGAGCGATACTGGCTGGAAGTTTACTGCGCGCACTATGTCGCTGTTGTTGAGGGCGAAGTTGATTATGTTTCCAAGTTCGTGGTCATTTATCGTTCTTATGACTGTCGGCACAAGCACTATTCCTAGATTGGCCTTCCTGCAGGCATCTAGCGTCGCTGGAACCTCCCAGTGGTTCTTTGGGTTTGCCCTCTTTGAGACACCATCATAGCTCATGTATAGGCAGCTTACCCCGGCATGCCTGAGCTTTGCAGCCTCTTGAGGATGCGCACCTAGATTTATGCCGGTGGTGTTTAATTGTATCTGGTCGAATCCGGCTTTCTTTGCCATGCCGACTATCTTCACCAGGTCAGAGCGCATTGTCGGTTCCCCGCCGGTTATCTGCAGCGCATTGGCAGGTATGGGTTTTTGCGTCCTCAATACCGTGAATATCCGCTCTATCTCATCGAGAGTAGGCTCATATATCGCCTCGCCCTCCTTGGCATAGAAGAAGCAGTACCAGCAGCTGAGGTGGCACCTGTTGGTTATGACCACATTGGCAAGGCCCGTGTGCGACTTGTGCCTCTCGCATATTCCGCAGTCGAACGGGCAGTTTTCCCCCTTATTTATGTAATTTGGATTGTCGAATCCCCTTCCGTAATAATTGTAATTCTTCATCTTCACGTACATGTCGTAGTCCTCCCAGTACTTCTCGACTGTCAGGCCGTGCTCCGGACAGTTCTTGCGTATCATGACGTTGTCTTCGTCCTTGTAGATGGTCCCGTCTATTATCAATTTGCACTCGGGGCACACCGTCTTTGTGCGCTCAAGGACCGGCATCTTCTCCATGGCTTCCAGGGTCCTATGATAAGGTGCAAGTATTGGGTTTGAAGAATAGTCCTCCTGCTTCATTTCAGTCCTTGCTGCGGTTGATAGCTTATCATCGCTTGCCATTCAAAATACGCCTTTATGTATTATAACTCTGTTTTAAAATTAACATATTTAAAGCTTCTTTACAAAATCTTTACCTTATTAAAAATGCGGCCATTTGACGTGATTTCAGGCATATTTTGCGCGCGAATTTAGCAGCATCACAAGCTGGAACATGCCATTAGACGTCAACAGTGACATCTATAACTGTTAATCCTGCCTTTCTTCTTATGCGCAGCTCATGCGGCGTTACGGCCTTGACCGAGAGTAGTGCATTATCCTCTCTTGACCTGCTGCATACCAAGGTGCCCTCTAGGACTATTGCGCCTCTGCTTTTTCTTATCGACTTTGTCTTGAACTCATAGGCATTGAGCTTTTTTGCATCCACTTTTGACAGGATGTCCTGGAGTGTAAACCATACAAGATCCTCCTCGGTCTTGGCCCGCTGCGATATCCTGACGGCCATGGTCTCCTTGGCTTTGCTGCGAATCTTTCCTATGTCGAGCATGATGTTAAGCAGCGCGAGCGCTGCGTTGTCAAAGGCGGCCTTTGGACTGCTGCCATACGCCCTAAATCTCATGTCAGCTGTATGTGGCAGGTACCTGAACTTCTGCATGATAGGGATTTGTCAATAAATCTATATATATGTGCCAATCAATATACCTCTGTCCTATGAAGACAAGAGTAACTACTGAACATATGAT